>NZ_CP108446.1 GCF_041435355.1 Streptomyces sp. NBC_01276 | reverse complement strand
GGTCCAACAATCGGTTTCGCATTTCTCCCAAAGGATCGTCCCATATCCGTCCTGTTCAAGCCGCATTGATGCCCGCCTGCCATCGAATTCAGCAGCCTGGTATTCGGCGGTGTGAATGATGTAGCGGTCCCGGAGCGCCACCACGTTGAGCCGGACCAGTCCACGGCCGGGGCCCCGGGCGGTGTCCGGGTGGATCAGGTACGCGAGTGCCAGGTACGGGACCCCGGTACGGGCGGCCGCGGCCAGCGCCGCTCCGACCGCCGGGCCGAAGTGGGCGTCCATGTCCCGGTAGCGGCCCCACTCCCACTCGCTGCTCATCGGCCGGCCCCGGCCGGGGTGGGCAGGGAGGCGAGCGGGGAGCGCCGGCCCTTGGGGACGGCGCGCAGCGTGGGCCAGTCCACCTCGGGGTGGTCGTCGGGCAACCGGTCGATGTCCCCGGCCCGGTAGAGCGGGACGCGAACCGTGCCGCCGCGGGCCGCGCCGAACTTGACCCGCACAGTGCCTGTGGGGAGCAGCCAGCCGAGGCGGGCCATGTGGTCAAGGTCGGTGCGGCGAACGCCCAGGCGGGCGGCGGCCTGGTCCGGTCCGAGGGGCGCGGCCTGGTCCAGCAGCCGGCGCAGGTCCGGGCGGGCGGCCAGGGCCTCCACCTCGGCCGGGGCGAGCAGCAGTTCGTTGACGCGGTCGGACAAGGTGGTGAGCAGCCCGTCTTTCGCCAGCTCTACCAGTGCCGCCACGCTCACCGCCTTTGGGCCGCCGGTTCCGGGGTCCGGGTTGGGGGTGCCGAGTGCCTCGGCCAGCCGGGCGGCGGCCTGCCAGCCGTACAAGGGGCCGTCTCCCAGGCACGCGCGGACCGCCTCCACATCCATGGCTTCCACCGCCGCCCGCGACCACAGGCCCGGCCCGGCGTCCGGGGCCGGCACCACCCCGGAGGCCACCGCCCAGCGGAACTCCGGCCGCGGCACCGACAGCCGCCCCGCGGCCTGGTCCCGCTCGTACTCCAGTCGCTTCCCCACTGCTGCTCTCCCTCCGTCGCACCGCCCGCCCTGGGCGGTGCCGGAAACATGCCGGTACGTCCCGAAAAGTGTCAAGTACCCATCGGTTAGGCATAGTTGGGAGGTATGCACCCCTGCTGCGCCCGCGTACACGAGGGCAGATTCACTCGTCCGGAGTACCTCCAGCGCTACGACTTGCACACCGCTACGCGCAGGGGGCATCGCAGCGGTTCCGGGCGGGGGTTGCGCGGCTTGCCCTACACCTGCCAGCACGCCCGTTCAAGCCCTACCAGACAGGAAAACCCGCAGGTCAAAGCCTTGAAGGGCGGTTTCAGGGTGCCAACGATGAGGGCCGCCGAGCGGCACTTGCGGGGCTAACCCCCGCCTGCCCGAAAGTGCTGCCGACGTCACGCAATCAAGCGCGACGGGAGTGCCTTCCTTTGCACCTCTGCAACGGACACCGTGCAGCCCTGAAAGGACCCACCCACCATGCCCGCCCAGACTCCCGACCCGACTCCCGACCCGGCCGCCGAACCCAACCCCGCGCGGCACAGCCGGCGTTTAGACCGGATACGGCCCCTGGCCCGCCGACTGGCCCGCGAAGCGGCCGTGATCGCCGCACGCGCCGCGCTCGGCTACCTCCTCCAACAGACCGACCTGGCCGAGCACATCAGTGCCGTGCTCCACGCAAGCAGCCTCCTGCACGCCTTCCGCCGCCGCTGACCCCCGCGCCCTCTCCCAGGGCCCAGGGTCCCGGAAAGCCTGAAGCGGGGCCGCCACCGACTCGGTGGCGGCCCCGCTTCCGTTGCTCACAACACCCAGCCTGCAGAACGGCCACACCGTTCTGACCTGGGAAAACAGCCTGTGAGGCTCACAGCCTCACAGGTTCACGTCCATGTAGTCGATGTCCGTGAACTCCACCTGCAACCCGTCCGCGCGGCTCCCGCTGTCGCGGAAGTAGACCTCCCCGAGCCCGTCCGCGGCGATCTGCTGCAACTCGGCCTCCGAGGCCCCCGCGTCCTGGGCGGCCAGCAGCCGGCCCGCGTACTCCGGCGGCAGGTGCTGCGTGATCCGCCGCATCCGCCCGTCGTCCGACGTGCCGGGGGCCGCGGTGAACCCGAAGCGGGCCCGGGTCTCGATGACCAGGCCGGTCTGGGTCGCGGCCTTGTCCCGGGCGCGCTTGCGCACCAGGGGCTGCCACCGGCGCTTGACCTCGGTCTCCATCCGGCCCGCAAGATCGGCCTTGGGGCGCTTGATCTGGTCTTTCACGTACCGCTCGACGGTGCGCTGCGAGATGCCCAACAGGCCGGCTACGGCTTTGGTGGAGCCCTTGTGCTGCTTGACCAGGTACCGCATCTGCGCGCCCGCGCTGCGCGGGATCGGGCGTGTCCCGGCCGCCTGCGCGGCCCGTTCCAGGCTGTCTCCGACGATGCCCATGGGTCCTCGATTCTGTCCCGCGTGCGGGACACTTCTGCCGATCTTCGCAGCCGGGTCCGACAGGCCCGGCAGGGGGTTTGGTGTGAGGGGGCGGCGCGGCCGGAGAGGATGTGCACATGACGCGCCCGATGCTGACCCAGCGGGAGGCGGCCGCCGCGTGCGGCGTCAGCCGCTCCACCATCCGCCGCCGCCGTGAGGCCGGTGACCTGCCCGGTTGTGTGGAGGACCCCGCGCGGGGCTGGATGATCCCGGTGGACGCCCTGCTGGCCGCCGGGTTCCGCCTCAACGCCCCCTCACCGGCGGAGGACCCCGCCGCCGAGGCCCCGGCCGGCCCCGCCGAGGCCCCCGCCGACGGCGGCCCGGATGCGGCCGCCCTGCGGGCCGAGCTGGACCGGATCCGCGCGGAGCACGCCCTGGCCCTGGCCCACGCCGAGTACGGGCAGAAATTGGCGGAGGCCGAGGCCGAGCACCTGCGGGTGCAGCTGGCGGAGCGGGGCGAGCGGATCGCCGACTTGCAGCGGGCGGTGGCCGCCCTGACCCCGGCCCCGGAACGGGCCGCACTCACCCCCCGGCCGCAGGGGCCGGCCGTCCCCGGCCAGACCCAGGCCGAACCGGTCCCGGAGTCCGAGCCGCGCAAGCGGCGGTGGGGCTGGCGGTCCTGACCCGGTAGACAACGGCGGGCGGCACCCAGGGCCGGGTGCCGCCCGCCGCCATGTGCCGGGTCAGGACTGCTGGCCGTCCATCATCAGCTCGAACGCGTCCGCCCGGTATCCGCCGCGGATCCGCGCCGCGGCCGCCTTGCGGATCTCACCTGCGGCGGTCTGCCCGAGGCCGAGCCTGGTCATAATCTCGCTCAGCGGCACCAGGGCCAGCTGCGGCGGCTCTTCGGCCTGCTCGGGGACAACGCCGGCCGCGAGGAGCATCCGGGCCACCAGCCGCTCGGACCGCTCACGCGGCAGCAGCCGGGCGTAGTCCTCGGCCTGCTGCGCCCGCGCCTCCATCAGCGAGGCCTCATGCCGGGCCGCAGCCGCCGCCCGCTCCGCCTCCGCCTGGGCCGCCTCCGCGGCCGCCTTGTCAGCATCGGCCCGCTTGACCGCCGCGCGCTGGCGCCCGGCCTCGGCCTGCTGGCGCTCCGCCTCCGCCTCCGCCTTCAGCTTCACCGCGCGCTGCTTCTCCGCCTCCGCCTCGGCGCGCTCCGCCTCCGCCGTGTCCTCGGCCGCCTTCCGGCGCGCGGCCGCCGCCCGCTCCGACTCCAGCGCCTCCGCCTCCGTCTGGGCCAGCCGCTCCGCCGCCGTACGCCGGTGCTCCGCCACCGCCTTCGCGGCCGCCGCCGCCGCCTCCGCCTCCGCGCGGGCCGCCTCCGCCTCCGCAGCCGCCGTGCCCTTGCGCGCCGCCTGCTCATGCGTGGCGACCTCGATGTCGGCGTCGTCCGCCAGCTCCCGCAGCCGGTCCGCCTTGGCCCGCTCGCGCAGCCGCTCCGCCTCCGCGCGCTCGCGCTCCGCCTCGGCGCGGGCCCGCTCCGCCGCCTCCGCCTTCCACACCGCCGGGAGAGCCAGCGCCTGCTCCACGGTGTAGCCGCGGGGCGCCATCGTCATCGGGAGCAGCTGCACCTCCGACGCCTGCGACAGGTCCCCGTCCAGCTCCTGGGTCAGCCACACCCGGTAGCCCTCCAGCGCCTGCTCCCGCTCGACCATCTCCGGGTAGCTGCGCACCACGGCGAGCCGCATCCGCCGGTACAGGCGGGCCGTGCGGACCGGGGAGAGCACCCACCGGTGCAGCGGGACCCGGTCGCTGGCCGTGCCGTCCTCCAGCTGCGCAGCGTGCACGATCAGCCGGCGGGCGCCCTCCACTCCGACGACGAACAGGACCGGCATCAGGGCGTGCCACAGCATGCGGACCGGGCCGGCCACCACCGCATCCTCGGCTGCTGTCTTCAAGATGGCGCCCGAGGACGCGTTGATGATCACGGTGGCCGCGGTCATGGCGTGGGCGCCGAACCGCAGCAGCGGCCAGGGGATACGGCGGCCCGTCAGGTACAGGTCCAGGGCCAGGAACCCGATGATGGCGCCGTCGATGCCGACCGGGATCCAGGGGGCCAGCCACGGGGCGAACCCGGCCGCTTCGGCCATCGCGGCCAGCGTCGAGTACGACGCGGCGAACCCGATGATCGTGACCGGGATCATGCCCGCCAATGCGGCCACCGCGAGCAGCCGCGCGATCCTGCGGGGCACTGCGGATCCGGCCTGGGGGGTGGCCACCGTGGCCGGGTCCACGGGAGCGGTGGCCCCGGCCGTGGACACCCCCTGACCGGCCGCCCCCGGCCGACCCTGGCCGCCCAGACGCGGCGCGGCCGGAGTGCCCTCCGGCCGGACCGGAGCGGGCGGCCGTGGCCCCGGAGCGGCCCCGGCCGTGGCCGGAGCGGCCGGGGCCACGGCCTCCCCCTGGCCTACGTGGTGGCCATCCGTCAGCGTCGTTTCCATCCCGGCATCCTCCCCCGCCGGGTGCGGAGCCGGAGCACCGGCCCGCCCAACCGGAGCGGTGTCCGGTGTGGCCGGAGCGAGCGGGACGGGCGGGCGGGTCAGGTCGTGCAGCGTGTGGTGCGTGGTCATCGATACCTCCGAAGCAAGGTCATGGGCGGCGGGCCGGGAGTTCCCTCCCGGCCCGCCGGATGGAGCCGGCCGCGGTGGCTCGCCCGTACAGGGGTGCGCTTCCGCGGCCGGTGCCGGTCGGTCAGTTGCCGGACAGGTGGGCCGCGATGTTCGCGGCGAGGGCGGCGGCCACCTCCGACGCGGAACGGGCGGCCTCCGCGGCCGCCTCGGCGGCAATCCGGGCGGCCTCGGCCTGGGTCGCGGCCTGCGCCGCCGCAGCCTGCATCTCGGCGCTCACTGGGCACCCCCCACCACGAGGGCCAGCAGACGAGTGGTCCAGCCGCCGCACCTGCGGCAGGTGTACTGGCGCGCCTTGGTGTCCAGCTTCATCGCGCGCCCGTGACAGACCGGCGCCGTGTGGCGGGCCATCAGCGCTTGTCCTTCGGCGTACCGGCGACCGGCTTCTCCGCCGGCTTGTGGTGTCCGCCGCGGGAGGCCTG
Source organism: Streptomyces sp. NBC_01276 (assembly GCF_041435355.1). Classification (GTDB taxonomy): domain Bacteria; phylum Actinomycetota; class Actinomycetes; order Streptomycetales; family Streptomycetaceae; genus Streptomyces. Next base: position 11,447 of record NZ_CP108446.1, on the reverse strand, counting down.
GTAGGTCGTCTCGTGCTGCGGGTCGGGCCGGGTACCCGGCGCCATGGGCATCGTCTTGCGAAGTGCCATGATGGGGACTCCTGTTCCGTGAAAACGGGATGGTGTGCCCCGGGGCGGCCGCCCATCTGCCAAGAGTTCGGCTGCCTCGGGGTGTCTTGTTTTTGGTGCTCCCGACCCCTCTCGGGGGCCGGTGTCTGGGGTGTCAGGGAAGGGCGTCAGGGCCCCTGTTAGGCCCCGTAAGGCGGCCGATAGAACCGCAGGTCACGGGGCCGATAGGGCCGTCTAACGGGCTCCCTGGGCCCGCCCCTGGGAGAGGGCCGGGGAAGGGGTGGAATCGGGGTCCAGCAACCCCCCGGAAATCAGCCGCAGAACGGCCGGTACGGGGGTGCCGGGGAGGGCCGGTGCGGGGGCCTCGGCGGGGGTGCTGGCGGGGGCCTCGGCGGGCCTCTCCCCGACCGCCTGAACGGGCACCCGGGCGGGGGCCGCCACGGGGGTCTCCCCCCGGGTCTGGACGGGGGCCTGGGAGCGGGCCGCGAGCAGGGCCGCCGGGGACATCCCCAGGGCCTCCGTCGCCGCGTCGAGCCGCAGCCCCACCCGGGTCGTGGGCGTGCCGTTGATCCGGTAGCCGACCTTGTCGGCGGTGGGCAGGCCAGCGCGCTCCACCCAGGTCCGGAACTCCCCCTGCTCCGTGCCCTCCGCCAGCAGCCCGGCCGCAACGGCGGAGGCCAGCACCACGTCCAGGTGCAGCCCCACCCGCCCGGCCGCCTCGGCCTCGGCCAGCGCCCCGACCACGTGCAGCAGCAGCGCTGTACCGCGGTCGGCCCCGCCAGCCTCCTCCTGCGGCTGTTCCTGGTCGTCGTCGCCCTCGGCGCCGGGGTCCTGGTCGCCCTGCTGACCGGCGATCAGGGCGGCCACGACCCACACGGCCGGGGCCGTGGTGAGCACGGTCGGCACCCATCCCCCGACCACCGGCCACAGGAAGAACGCGCCCCCGGCGGCGTAGCCGAGGTGACGCACACCGATCCTTCGGCGCATCTTCGGCTCCGGCGTCTTCTCCGCCTTCTTGGCGGGGGAGCCCTTGGCGGGCTTCTCCCCCTCGGCCGCCTTGGGTCCTTCGGCAGCGGCCTCCGGCACGGGCACGGGCACGGGTACCGGCTCCTTCGCCCATGCCAGCACGGGGGCCAGCATGCGCCGGTTGCCACGGCCGAACGCGTCCAGGCTGATCCCGTCGAGGTAGCGCATCACGCCCCCACGACGGAGCGCAGGAGCGCACCGGTGATGGTGACGGGCAGCGCCCACGCCGCACCGGCCGCGGAGAGAGCACCGGGCGCCGCGACCCCGCAGATCAGGTCCTTGAAGAACGAGGGCTTCGAGCCGAACGCGATCAGGACCAGGATCGCGGCGGTGGCGGCCGGCCCGACCGTGCCCACCGTGGCGGACTGGGACTGCATGGCGCTCTGGAAGGTCTCGGACACCGTGCCGACCTGCCGGAAGGCCTCACCGGCACCGGCGGCCAGGATCCCGATCGCGGCGCCCCAGTAGACGACGTGGTGGTCCTTGACCGGCTGGAACTTGCCTCCGCCCCGCTTGTACAGAAACAGGGCGACCATGATCACGAGCAGCGCGCCGCCCGTGCCGAACACTCCGAACATGGGGGACTCCTCAGTGATGGAAGGGGGAGAGGCCGAACAGCGGGCCGAGGCCGGACACGACGGCCAGCGCGGACGCGAACGGGATACGGACGATCACGGCGATCAGCAGGCCCACGCCGCGCACCTCGGACAGGCGCAGCGCACCCCGGCCACGGACCCGCCAGTCCAGGACCCACGAGGCGGCCAGGACCGCGTACGCCACCGGCCGGGGCGGCAGGGTCAGTGCCTGCACCGCGCCGAACGCGAACCCGAGGGAGGCCGAGGCGGCCGTCAGCAGCACCCACCGCCGAAACCGGCGGGCACGCTCGGAGTGGTGGACGCGGTACAGGGCGGTGTCACGGTGGCGCTGCGCGCGCTGCTCCTGGCGGTGACGGATCCGCCGCTGTACCCGCGTCTCCCCCTGCTCCTCAAAGTGGCGCTCACGCTCCAGGTGAAGGCGGTGGCGGCGCTCCTCGGGGGTCTCGGCCATGACCGCGCCGAGCCTGTCCGCGAACGCGGCCATGTCCGCGCGAGTGAGGTACGGCGACTCCTGCGCGGCAGTCTCGGCCTCGGCCGCCGGAACGACATCAGCCTCGGCCACGGCCGCGTCCCGGTTGATCATCTTCCGGCGGGCCGTCGCCCGTGCCCAGGACGTGGCGCTCACGACTGCACCCCGTTCCGCGGCCGTCGGCCGAACAGCCGGACATGCAGCGCCCGACGCTCCGACTGACGCAGACCCCCACGCACCCCGAGCACCTTGGACGGGGCGGAGCACTGCTCCAGGTCCCGGGCCAGGCACCAGGACTGCACCGGGCACCCAGCGCACACCGCCAGCGCCTTCCGCTCCGCCGGGGACGCCTCCCGCTCAACCGGGGTCAGCTCCCACGGCTCCGGGAAGAACACCTCCGGGTTCACGCTCGTGCAGGCCGGACCACCCGACCGCTCCCGGCGCACGGCCGGAGCGGGGGCCAGGTCCTCGTACTCCCACAGCCGGTCGAGCCAGTCCGCCGGACGGACCGCGGGCAGCGGGGGCACCCCGCGCACCGGGCTCACAGCTCTACTCCGAGCGCCCGCAGGCTCGCACGCACCCGCAGCTCATCCCCACCCAGACCCAACGCCTCCGGCGCCGCCTGCGGGAACTCGTTCTGTACGGCAGCGCAGCGCCGTGACGGTAAAACCGTCCGCGTCCCCACCACCGCGGGGCACCCGCCCCGCCCGGGGCGCCACCAGCGCCCCGCCTCTGCAACCATCACGACGTCGGCCTCTCTCCACGCATACACGGGCAGGTCCGACAGCCAGTCCGACGCTCCAACGTCGGGCTGTGTCGCGCGCACTCCAATGCGCCCGGCACAGGCGGCCCCCGGCTCCAACCGGGGGCCGCTCCAGCTGACATGACACGACGTTAGAGATCCGCCCCACAACTGTCAAGATGGTTTGCAGGTAGCTTGACGCATTCGACTCCGGGGGAGTACTCCTTGACACCGATAGCCTGTAATGACGCATCAGATCGGGAGGAGTGACACATGAACGCCAGTGCGATCGTGGCGGACATAAGGAAGGGGATCGCGGCAGGCGAGCACGCCTACGGCGCCCGTCTCCCCAGCGTGCGGGACCTGGCCGAGCAGTACGGAGTGAGCCAGCAGACGGCCTCCGCCGCGTACGCCGTCCTGTCTGCCCTGGGTCTGACCCGCACCGCAGCCGGCAGCGGAACAACTGTCGCCGCTGGTCCGTCTGCTGACGCCCACCTGGGCACGTACGCTCCGCCGGACCTCACGGCCGCCGAGGCATGGCGGCCCAACGGCTCCGGGGGCGAAGCCACGGAGGAGACCTACCTGGTACGCCAACTGACCGCGTCGGCCGCCCTGGCTGACTGGGGGTTCGCGGAGGGGACGGACGTTGTAGAGCGCCACCGCGTCCGCCGAGTCGGCGGCATCCCGGTGCAGCACAAGGTGACCGTGTTGGCGTACGCCGTGGCCTCAGCGCGGCCGGAGGGGTACGACGGCGTTCCGCCGATGCTGGCCCCGGTCGGTGCGCCTCCGATCCGGCCGCCGCACGGTACCCGGGTGGCTGACTGGCTCGGATGGGACGTGGACCGCACCGAAGCCCGAATCACAGCCGAGCCCATGGACCCTGCCGCATCCGAGGCCCTCGGAATGCAGGAAGGGAGCCCCGGATTTCGGGTCGTGAATATCACCCGGACCCCGGATGGGGAAACGCTGTATGTGACCGTGACAACCGCACCACTGCACCACCGAATCACGCTCGACATCATCGGCTGAAAGTCGGATGAGAGCGTGCAGAGAATTCCCATCTAGGGGAATCTCAAAGACACATATCTGTCAACAGTCCTCCTCTCCGCGTCAGACTAATTTCCGTCTGCACAGCGGAGAGGAGAACTGAGACGGAGCACAGAACACGAACTCACCGCCTCTCGGACACGAAATCGGCAGGCGGTTCATGGCATAAAACACAACGAGCCCCGCCATGATGGCGGGGCTCGCAGGTCCACCCCGGGTTCGCGGCCCGGGACGGAGAAGCACCTACGCACAGCAAGAACGGGAGGTGCGCTCACTGATGAGCGTACGTGTAGCAGTGCACCACACACCACATGGCCTCGGTCACGACGGCGGTTCCACCCGGTGGGACGTCTGCCTGGGCCTCGGTCGGGGGTGGCACCGTGGCGCTTGAGCCGATCCTGTGGGCGATGCACGACAGCCCGGTGAACAACACGACGGACCGGATGATCTTGTCGGGGCTGGCGGAGAAGGCCGACTCGGACGGCTGCAACGCGTTCCCCTCGCGGAAGACGCTGGCCCGGGTCGCACTGTGCGATGAGAAGACGGTGCAGCGCCGTCTGGGCTTCCTGCGGGAGCGGGGCTTGATCGCCTTGGGGGACCAGGAGGCGGCCCGGTACATCCCGGAGTACTCGCGGCCGAAGGTGTACGACCTGCTGATCCCGGCGGCCTGGTACGGGCCGGAACGGCTGGCCCGGGTAAATCAGGACCGGGGGCACAAGGGGCTGCCGCCGTTGACGGGGGAGAACCGCCCGTCTCTGCCGCCGGCCCCGCCCAAGGTGGAGCGCAGCGACAAGGGCAAGCCGCGCTCCAAGGGGGCCGCGAAGGAGCCGAATGGGGAGGGGGGGACTCTCAGTCCCCCCCTCCAAAGCGGGATGAATCAGACAGGGGGGGGGACTCTCAGTCCCCCCGGGGGGGGGGACTCTCAGTCCCGGGGGGGGGGACTCTCAGTCCCCCAACCCTCCCCAGTAACTCTCCCCACTCAAGAAACCCCCGCAGCGCCTTCGGCGCGTAGCGCCGCTGACGCCCGTAGGGCTAGTGCGGGTAGTAGCGCGCGAGGCGGCGTGGGCGGCTCCGCCGCGTCCTCCGGCGCTGGCGCGCCGCACCAGGGTTCGCGGCCGGGGAAGGGCAGCAAGACCGGGGGCGTCCCGTTGTCGGCCGAGGAGACCGCCGCAGCGGGGGAGCTGGCCGCAGCGGTGGCAGTGGTCGCTGCCGCCTGGCCCGCGGAGCTGGTGGCGCTGCTGCCCCCGTACGCCCCGCAACTCAAGGCGGTGCGGGAAGCGGTCCAGGCGGGTCTTGATGGCGGCCGGACCGCCGGGCAGCTGGCGGAGCGGGTGCGGCGGCGGTGGTGGCAGCACGGGTACGCGATGGACGCGGCGGAGGGCGGCAAGGGCATCGGTTCCGCGGTTGGTGTGGCGGTCGGCCTGGTCCGCCCGTCCACGGACTGCCCGGACCTGATGTGCGAGGACGGGACCGTCATCGACACCGGCCAGCCGTGCCGGACCTGCGCCCAGCGCCGTGAGGACCGCAAGGCTGCCCGGCGTCAGGGCCAGGTGCCCGGCCCGCGGGAGGCTGGTCCGGCTCCGGTGTGGTGGGAGTGCGAGGGCACGACTCCCGAGGGCCGGCGGTGCGAGGCCACCGGCAAGGGCACCCGGCCCGAGGACGGCCTGTGCTGGGTCTGCCACGACCGGGCCGAGGCCGAGGCGATCGAGCAGGCCACGGCCGGCCTGCGGGCCGAGCGGGACGCGGAGTACGCCGCCCAGGCCGAGCGGGCCAAGGCGGCCGCCCAGTGGGCGCTGCTCCTGGACGACGCGTACGCCGAGGACGCCGAGCGGGAAGCGGCCAAGGACGCGGCCGTACGGGCCCGGCGCGCCGCCGAGGCCGAGGAGACCCGACGCCTCCGGGAGCAGTGGGCCCGGGAGCACCCGGAGTTGGCCGCCTACGCCCAGCAGCCCGAGCAACCGGCCGCCACCGCCCCGTTCTAGCCGCTGTACGCCCCGCTGAGCGCCTTACAGCCCGTTCCGGCCCCTCCGGTTGCAACGGTTCCTGAACGACGCTCAGCGGGGCGCCTGTGGCTTTCTGTTGTGGACGATGTCTGGATGACGGTCTCTCATGGCCCCGCCAGCTCCCGCCCGCAGGCTCCTCCCGCGTCCACCCCCCCACCCCTCTCAGATGGAAAGTCTGGCTACTCACCAGTTGCAAAACGGCCGCTGAACAGCGCAAAGGCAAGCGGCCGCCGGAGTTCGGTTCCCCCCTTGCTTCCCCCGCCACGTTCCCCCGATGAGTACCTCCCCTTGATTCCCCTGATGGTTCCCCCGATGTTTCCCCCGGAGTGCTGGCCAGCTGAGACCTGACTGGCCGCCAACGCGTGCCGGGCGTGACGCGTACCGCGCGTGCCGTGCGCGTGCGCGGGAAGCGCCCGCCGGATCATCCGCCAGGGGCCCGCCAGGCGTCCGCCGGGCGTCCGCCAGGCGTTCGCTGGTTGGCGGACGCCGGCGGCGTCTCGGCGGCTCTCTGGCGGATGGCCCGGCTGTCCTGGGGGGAGCTGGCGGGGCGGGCCTGACAGCTGACATGTCGGACCGGGCGCTGACCTGGGACGGGGTGGCGCCTGGTGGTGGGCGGCGGTGTCAGTGTCAGGTGTCTGCCGTTGTGCGGCTTGGGCAAGCCTGGTCCCGGCGTGGGCCGGAGGGGTTGCACCGGGAGGGGGCTGGAGGGTTGCACGTAGAGGTGCACTAGGGGTTGCACCGCAGGTGTGACCGTGAGTGGGACCCCCACTTTTGCGATCTTGAGCGTTGTGCCTGGTCAGGCCCGTTGGGCAAGCCTGGTAGCCGCGCCGACACCTCTTTGCACGCGATAGCCGTGCACAGAGGTCGGGTCCTGGCCGGGGTGGCGCGCGCGGCCGGTTCACCCTGGCCGGGCGGCTCCTGTGACTGGTCCTGTGCTGCGCGTTACGGTGCGGTGATCAGTTCGCGACTGCACGGGGGTGGCCCGATGGTGACGGCTCGACAGCGGCGGCGTGCGGCGGCCCTGGGAGGCGCTGTGGCGCTCGCTTGGGCCCTCGCCGGATGCGGGGGAGGAGCGGGCGACGGGAAGCCGTCTGCGGCCCCTGTGGCGGCCTCGGCGCCGGGTTCGGCGGGAGCGTCGGCGAAGGCCTCGGCCGATCCGCAGGCGGCGGAGAAGGCGGCGGTGCTGGCGGCGTACGCCTCGATGTCGGCGGAGCAGCTGAGGGCGTACCGGGCGGCTGACGCCAAGGGCACCGATCTGGAGAAGTACGCGACGGCGGAGGCGCTCGGGCAGATCCGCAACGACCTGGCCCGGATGCAGGAGGCCGGGACCGTCGTGCGCGGTGACATCGGGCACCGGGCGGAGGTGACCGCGCTCGACCTGGACGCCAAAACGCCCAAGGCCACCCTGTCCGACTGCGTGGACCTCTCGAAGTACGAGACGTTCGACAACAGCGCCCAGAAGGTGATCCCCCTGCCGACGGAACAGCCCCTGCGCTACGTCATGACCGCGACCGCGGAGCGGTGGGAGGGCCGGTGGATGGTGACGGCCATCAACCCGCTGGGCGGCCCGACGTGCTGAGCAGGGCGGCCGCGGCCGCCCTGCTCCTGGCGGGCGTTCTCGCGCCGGCCGCGCAGGCGGCCGACGGGCCGGGCGGCGGCGTCTGCCGGGGCGCGACGATGTTCGTGAAGGTGTGCGCGCAGGACGGGAGCAGCCGGCCGGGGGCGGGCGGGGCCCGGCCCGCCGGCACGTCCGGCGGCGGAGGCGACTCCGGGCCCTCGTGCACATACACCCGGCTCGTTCCCCAGCCTCCGCCGGACAACAGCGCCTGGCAGGGGCACCAGTACACGGGCGAGAAGGGCGCGGTGTACGGCGTGAACTGCCCCGACCGGCAGGGCGCCTACATGGTGTGGATCGCGGACGGCCAGGAGCCGGCCGCGCCGCGGATCGACCCGGAGACGCTGGCGCGGCAGGCGGCCGACTCCATGAAGCTCGCGGGCCCCGCCGTCGCCAGCCCCAGGGCGGCCGGCACGTACGTGGTCGGGATGCCGATGTGGATGTGGGTGGACCCGAGCCCGACGACGTTCGGGCCGAACACCGCGTCGGCCACGGCCGGCGGCGTCACGGTCACCGCGACGGCCAAGGTCTCGTCCATCGCGTGGAACATGGGCGACGGCACCACGGTCACCTGCACCGGGCCCGGCACCCGCTACGACGCCTCGATGGGCAAGGCGTTCTCCCCCGACTGCGGCCACCGCTACACGCGCCCGTCCTCCACGTCCGGCGGGAAGTACGCCGGGACGGCGACGGCCACCTGGACCGTGCGGTGGCAGGCCCCGGCCCTCGGGGACGCCGGATCGTTCACCGAGGCACGCCAGACCCCGTTCACCGTGGACGTCCACGAGGTCCAGGTCCTGAACTGACGACGGCCGGGGTGGGCAAGCCTCGGGGGGTCCTGGGCAAGCCCTTGCGGGTGTTGGGCAAGCCCCCCTTGCTGCTGGGCAAGCCCCGGTGGGCAAGCCCCCCTTGCTGCTGGGCAAGCCCCGGTGGGCAAGCCCCCCTTGCTGCTGGGCAAGCCTGCTGTGCCCTGGTCAAGCAAGGTCGGTGAGTGAGTGGTGAGTGGTGAGTGAGTGGTGAGTTCGCTTTAGAGCCTTGACCTCCCGGTTTGTCCCTCATGGTCAAGGGGGTGCCCGGTCACGGTCCGTGGTGTGTGGTCCGCACGGTGCGGGCCGGTGAGTGGACCGCGCACCCGTCCTGGCCTGGGGGAGAGGCGGGGTGCGCGGCCGCACGGTGCGGTGCGCACCGTGCGCGGGTCAGCCGCTGTCCGCCGCGTTGCCAGGGCCGAGAATCCGCCGGCTCCGGGCGGCGTCCTCGCGGTCGGCGGTCCCGGCCCGGACCGGTCCGGCCGCCTCGGGTCCCTCGGCGGCGAGACGGGCCCGGCGCGCAGCCGAGGGCTGCGCCGGGGGAGTAGCGGGGCGGGGGCCGGTGCCCAGAGGGCGGCGCTCGATCATCCCGCCAGTGTGACTCGGGTGCTCCCGAGGGCCGCGTCCTGACCACACCGGGCGGCCACAAGGCACGCATCGGTCCTCGAAATCTTCTCCCCCGACGTGAAGGTCAGGAGAGGCAGCAACGCCGAGCGCGACGACGAGGCCAACGGTTGTAGCTTTCGAAAGATGGCGCTCCGCACTGCGGGGCGGCCTGCTCGGGTGTCCTCGATGAACCGATCACGTGGTTCGTGGCAGTGATGGTGGCATCGACTCCTTGAAGTCGTTGCAGCCAGGACGCGTCTGCCTTCGTGGACATGGAGGCACTGCTTTCGGTACCGCTTACGGCCCCTCACCCCTTGCTGAACAACAGAGGCGAGCTTTTTTGTCGATAGCTCGCACCAAACATAGGTTCGAATGAGCGGCGTGCTTTGGGGCGATGGTCTGGCGCGCTGTTGGTGGTGTGACCTGCGTGTTGCATGGAGCGGCTGCTCTGGATGCAGGGTTGCGACATGGTGTTGTTGTGGCGCGACACGCGGAGCGGTGTAAATCCGCCGCAACCCAAGATCTAGTGGTTGGTTAGGCGGCGCCACCCAGAAGTTGTGGTCCTCCGCAGCCCGGGTTTCTGAACTGCTCGTAGAATGAGGTCACTTACAGGGGCTCCCTCCTGTTGCTTCGCCGAGTCGCGGTGAAGGCCCAGCTCATGGGCGTCCTGGGAGCACCTGGAGGTCAGAATGGCGAACGCGCTGGAGAACAAGGAGCGGAACGAGAGGCGGCTGTCGCTGCGACAGGCGTTGATCGACTGGTCGGCGGTCGTGCCGGTGCTCGTCAAGCTGGTGGAGTGGGTGGTGCAGAACGTCTGACGGCGTTGTGGACCCGGACGTACGGCAGGAGCTCAGCAATGAGCCCGGCCGAGTGATAGACGGCCGGGCTCAGTAGCTGCGTCACCTGCGAGGGAGGGCCTGATCTGGTTGCACCCAGGTCGGGCCTTCCCGTGCGTCGGGCGGTGCCTGACGCGGATCGGTTGACACATATAAGTTTACGCGAGGCAGGTCCCCGGGCCTACCCTCCCACGCTCGCAGACACGGCGGCCTCTTGGCGCTCCTGGGGGTGCTTCCAGCATCTTTTCCCAGATCCGAGCGGTGTAGGCGCTACGTGGTCGTGGTGCACGGCCGGTGCCGGCGCATCCGCGGGGGACCCCCTTGTCCGTTCTCCCGTGTGCCCCCGGGCCAGTGCCCCCTGGACGTCCTGACGGGAGCGTTCGGGCTGGGGTGCTGGGTCCCGGCCGCCCCTCCGTTGGCCGGGACCCGCATGGCTGCTGTTGCTACTGACGCCGCCGGAAGAGGGCGACCAGGGCCACGTAGAGGGCGCCGGTGCCCAGGGAGGTGTCCGCGGGGTCGGCCAAGGAGGGCGCCAGCTTGATCAGGAGGCCCGCGCCGATCACAAGGACGGCGCCGAGGGCCAGGAGGAGGAGGTTGCGCTGGCGTCGCAGCCGGGCCAGCTCCTGCGCGTCGGTCTCCGGGGGCTGGGGGGCCTGGGAGGCCGGGGTCGTGTTGGCGGTGGTCATGGTGGTGGTCCTTTGGTTGGGCCGGCGCGGTGCCGGGCTTGGTGGATGGAGCGAGGGCAACTGTGCGAGGGGCGGCCAGGCGGGTCGAGTTCTCGCGAATTTCCGTTCCGTGCCTGGTCAGAGGCCTTGGGTCGCAGATTCGCGAGGGCTTGACACGGGGCTGTCTGCTTCGCTGGGTGGAGGTTGCCTCGGGGGTGCCCAAGCCGCGCAAGTCCCGCCGTCACCACCTGCCGTGAACCTCCCGCGGCCCGGTTCGCCTGCCCGACGGATGGCCCAGTTGGTATTTCAGCAAGTGCTCGTCAGGGTTGAATTCATCGGGGAATTCAGGGGTCTCATACGGGGCCGAGAGTGCTTTATTCAGCGACACCTTGAATTCCCAATACCTGTCTGACGCTCCGTCAGGTTGGTGTGTTTTGGTGGTTGGTGGGGTCTGGTGCCCAAGGTCCGGAGCTGTGTGTGGGGTTGTGGGGCTCGTTGTTGTCGGGGTTGACCCTGGGGGAGTGTCCGCAGTTCAGAGGCCTTCTGGTGGGCGTTCAGGGGTGTTGAGGGGCAGGGTTCCGGGGTCCGGTCGTGACCCGTACCCCGGGCACTCGGCCCGAGCCTGGGGGAGTGGGACAGTCTTGATGGGGTTGACACCCTTGGTTCTCTGTCTGCATCCTGACTGAGCGTTACCAAATCCAAAGCGGCACTTTGACTCCCGGCCCCCGCTACCGGCCTCCGTTGCCAGCCGCCCGCGAAGCGGGCCAGGACCGGGGAGCGAAGCGGACCGGGCCTCACAGCCCAGTAATCCCAAGGGGGAGCGCAGCGAACCCGCCCCACCCACAGGGGTCTGAAGCGCAGCGGAAGACCCCGCGGCCAAGCCCGCGAAGCGGGCGCCGGCCCACCCCGCGCGAAGCGCGGGGCCTCACACTCCGTCACCAAGGGCGCGCAGCCCCCGTCTTCCCTTCCAGAGCGCGCAGCGCTCTGG
>NZ_CP108445.1 GCF_041435355.1 Streptomyces sp. NBC_01276 | reverse complement strand
TGAGTGCATCAGACGGAAGTTGTCCTCCTGTGACGTCCACCGAGTCAATTCGGTGAGCAAGTCGGTGAGCTCCCGAGCCGATGCTCGAAATGAGGATGCGGCAGCCCTGCACTGCCATTTCTCGACCTTTCGTTGCGCTACCGGCACGTTATCCGTGGCAGTAGCGCAACGGTGGGCTAGGCTACTGACTGCGACTCAGGACAACGAGGGGCCCCGAACGATGAGCTCAGGTACCAACCCCGCATTCCCTCTCCCGGGGAAGCCGACTCGACGGCGTAGGCCGCTACCCGCAACAGACCTACCGGTACCGGACATTGCCCCACGGGCGAGTCAGCAGATCGATGTCCCTGCCGGCCACGGCGCCTACGTGTACCCGCTGGCGACCTCAACCGCCTTCATCGGCGGCTCCTACAGCATGGACTCGCTCACCTTCATGCTCTGGGCCTCCAAGCACTACGCCGCCTCCGAGGACCGGTTCATCCTCGTGGTCCTGGTCGCCTTGATCGGTTCCCAGGACATCGGCGGACACATCACCAAGAAGCAGGAAGAGATCGCCGAGCACCTCGGATACAGCCGTCGACACGTCGGGGGAGCTCAGCGCCGACTGATGGCAGATGGCGTGCTTCGACGGGTCCGGCGGGGCGTCTACCAACTCGTCCCCTCAGCAGTCCTCCGCGGGGGAACGCGTAAAGTGCCAGGAGCCAGAACCGAACGCGTGCAGCAACTGGACCTCCTCCGAGAGATCCTCCAGGACCCAGACGCACCCGCCGCGTTCAAGGCGATGGCCAACGGCGAACTGCCGGAAGACCCCCACGACGGGGAGAAGGGAAGGGCCGCCGAATGACCACGGCCGCAGCCGAGCACGGATCAGCAACCCCGCTCCCGCGCCACCAGCAGGCAACTGGGTACATTTCCTACGACGGTCTTGACTACGTTCCCAGGCTTCCGCCGACCAGCTACACGCTGCTCCTTCACATGCTCAACCGACAGCAAATCGGCGGCCTCGTCCGAGCCACCCACGAAGAACTCGCCGAAGGCGTCGCCATGGACCGCGGCGTTATCAGCCGTGCCATGGCCTACCTCGTAGCAGCCCGCCTTGTCCGAGTGAAGGGCCGCGGCAAGCTCCAGATCCACGCCATGCTCGCCAAGCATGAATCAGCCCAACATCGCTACGACGCCATCACAGCCCTCCCCATCGAAGAACGCCTCGACGTTGGCCACTTCGAAGAGGAGTACGAACGACGCCTCGCGCTGCACCAGCAGGAGAAGGCCGAGAAAGCAGAGAAGCGGAAGACCAGCACCGCCCGCGGCCACCTCCGCAGCGTCACCTGACCCAGATCCTCCCTGTGGACGGCAACCGGGGCCACGGGCTGTCAGAGGGCTGAGGGCCCCTCCAGCGGGCGCGGAGAGGCCCTCAGCACCCGACGCGGGCGGACCGGTCAACCGCGCGCGGCCGTCTTCGTCCGCTGCGCGGCCAGGGCCGTGCAGCGCAGGCCCCCCTCGGGGTGCCACTCCATCACTGGGTCAGCGTCCTGCCCGTGTTGCTGGCACCAGCTCACCGTGGTCACCCCGCCGCAGGCGAAGCGACGGCATACGCAGTTGTCGCCCGGGGTCACGTACGCCACCCCGTGATGCGCCGGTCCGCCCGTCGCCCCCTCTGAGGCGGCGCCCCGCAGGCCAGCCGGCCACGCCAGCGTGACCCGCAGGCCGCCCGACCCCGACCGGAACCGGTCGATCACCTGCACGCGGCCCGGCACCGCCAACGGCCCCGTGCCCGGGGCCGTCAGCCGGCGCACTGATGCCCCGAACTCCCCCGCCGCCAGCTCGGCCAGGGCGTCGGCGTCCGTGTCGGTGGACCAGCCGGACAACTGGTCCTCGCCAGCCGGGTCCTCGGCCAGGGCGAGCCATGGGTCATCGAGCCGGAACCGGTGCATGCCTCCCTTGAGGTCGGCCAGTACCAGCGAGGCGACTGTGGGCCCCGTGGGTACCCCGATCTTGTCGTGGGCCAGGAGCCAGGCGACGACCTGACGGGGGTCGAACAGCGGGTGCACGTCCGTACCGGCGACTGGGTTGGGGAAGTCGAGGTGGCGGCGGCGCCAGTTCACCACTGCGGCCCGGCCCACCCCGGCGATCCGCGCCACCCCCGCCAGGAACACCCGGTCATCGGCCGGGGCGACCGCGTCGAGGACGGCGAGCGGGGAGCGTCGGCCCGCAGTGACGGTGCGCACAGCCCGCCAGTCCACCGAGGGCCGGACCACCTCCAGGAGCGCGACGTCCACGGCTGAGTAGAGGGGGACCGTGGTTACCCCGCCGTGGTGCTTGTAGTCGATGTCCACCGAGGCGACCGGGGACAGCCATCCGAGCCTGACCACCTGGTCGAAGTCGGCCCGGCGCACCCCGAGCCGACGGGCGGCTTGGTCCGGGCCGAGGGGGACGTGCCGGTCGAGGAGGGCGGGCAGGTCGCGGCGGCGGGCGAGCGCGGCCACCTGGTCCGGATGGACGTCCGGGAATTGCACATCGCCGCCGAGGTAGACCAGGAAACCGGCCTTCACGAGGTGGCCGACCGCCGCAGCGGTCACCCTCGGCCGGAGGATCGGCAGCGGCACCCCGAGGGCCTCCGTCAGCCGGTCCGCCGCCACCCCGGCACCCATCGGGCCCCGCAGCGCTGCACGCACCGCCTCGGGGTCGGTGGCCTCCACCACCGCCCGCGACCACATCCCGGGGCCGGCATCCGGCGGCGGGACCAGGCCCGACCCGGTAGCCCACCGCCACGCCGCTACCGGCACCCGCAGCCGGGACGCCGCCCCGTACACGTCGTAACTCTCACGAACCGAACGCACCACGGAACACACTCCGATCACCCATCGCGGCCTGACCGTCAGGCCGCGCCCGAAACATGCCGAAAGATCCTATGTGTTGTCAATAGCCCTGATTCTGGGGCGGGTTGGGAGCGCACCGCACAAGTCGCCTACGCGTACGCGAGGCCCCGCGCCACCCAGACGGGTGAACCGCGGGGCCCTGCGGCCGCCATGTTGGCGGGATGCCGGTCGGCGACGCACCCCCGGTTCCCGAGCCGCCTCGCGGGCGGCCCGGGAACCGGCCACGGGCTAGCCGCGCAGGCGGCGGTCCCGGCGCTTGCGGCGGTGTGCGGCAAGGTTCACGGCCTTGCCCAGGGCCCATGCCGCGCCCGACCACTGCGGCGCCCACGCATCTACGGCCATCTGCCCCGCTTCGACGGCCAGTTCCACGGCCGCCCGGACCGCCCAGCGCCGGACGGTGGCCCGGCGGGGCGACGCCGGCTCCTGTGGGCGCCCGTCCTCCTCCCGGCCGGACTCCCCGCCCACCGGCTCCCCAGCCATTTCAGACATGCCCATGACAGCTCACTCCTCATGCGAAAACACGGCCACCTCCTCCGGACGGAGGGGGATGGCCGCACTTTCGAACGCCGAGGGGTAAGCCCCGCAAGTCCACTAAAACCGCAGGTCAGAGCAGTAGAGGGTGGGAGTCGTGTGCGTGATACACCACCGGACCCTTAGCCCCGCAACCCACCTCGATGTGATCCACAGCACCCCATAAAGGCTGCCCGGCCCGCCCCGCCGCTCACACCGCCCACCCCCTCAGGGACGCTGCGGGCGGCTCGGGTCTCCCTCCCCGAAACCCGGAACATCCCCGGGGCCCATGTCCACGCGCAGGCGCTTGAAGCGCACCGGGTGGCGCCAGGCGCCGCCGTGGTCGACGGCCCGGTCGGCGCTGATCTCGGCCACCAGGTCCGGGCGGACGAGGGTGACGTCCAGGACCTCGCGCGAACCCCACGAAGCGGCGAACTTCGTCCCTTCCCAGGGGTGTCCGGGGTCGGCCGGGGCCAGATGTTCGGCGACCTGGCGGGCCTGCCCCGGGCGGAGTGTGGTGGTGCGGCCGACGGTGCGCAGCCGGCCGCCGGTGTCGTGGCGGCCGAGGACGAGGAGTTTGGGGTGGGTGAGGGTGCCGGTGATCGCGCCGACGATGGCTTCGCTGGTGTCTCTTCTTTTGATCTTGGTCCAGCCTCGGCGGCCCATCTGATACGGCGCGCCCATCGGCTTGGCCACGACGCCTTCGAGGCCAGGCACGTTGGTCCAGGACTCCAGCCACTCCCCCGCCGTCGCCGTGTCGGTGGTCATGGGGCACAGCGTCCACGGTGAGGTGAGTGCGCGGGAGGTGAACAGGACTTCAAGGCGGCGCCTGCGCTCCTCGTACGGGAGCGTGAGCAGTTCGGTGCTGTCGGCCATCAAGATGTCGAAGGCGACGTAGAAAGCGGGCAGGCGGCCCGCGAGGGCGGGGGCGTTGCGGGCGCGGGCGGCGGCGCGGCGTTGCAGGCCCTCAAATGACAGGGCGCCGGCCTCCACGTCCCAGGCGAGGACTTCGCCGTCGAGGACCAGGCCGTCAGGCAGCTGGGCGGCGGCGGTCACTAGATCGGGGAACGCGTCCTGGACCAGGGCGCCGCGGCGGGTCTGGAGCAGCACCCGCCCGCCCGGACCGTCCGGGGTGAACACGAGCAACCGGTGTCCGTCGAACTTGTACTCATACGCCAGACCCGGCCCGGAGCGGGGCGGGACCGGGATCGTCTCGGCGGCCTGCGCCAGCATCGGCGCGACCGGCGGCCGCAGCACCACCTCCACCCACCTCCACCCCGTCGTGCTGGTCCCCATGCCCAGCCTGCCCCCTGCCTTCTCCCGCAGCCCCCGCAGGACGCCGGACGGCCGAGCGGCGACCGGGTTGTCCCGTGCCACTGGATCTTGACCGTTTGCCATCGGAGTTTGACCGTTGCGTCACAGGTAGTCGCCACACGGAACCCTGCAGCTCTCCCGCCCATATCTTCACTCACGTACCACGCGTACCGCGGGGCAACAACCGACGACCGAAGCCCGCGGACGAGACGACTCAGGGGGACGACAGCATGCGTCACAGCAACGGCATTCACAGGACGGCTCTGGCGACGACGGCGGTCATGGCCGTCGCGGCGGCGGTGACCGGCATCCTGCCCGGCACCGCCATGGCGGCCAGCACCACCACCTCCCCGCCGCCCGCCTGCCCGGCCTCCGCCCTCCAGGTCAGCGCCTGGCAGGCCGCCCACCGGCCCGTCGGGACCGGGACCGGGGCGGCGGTCGTGCAGTTCACCAACGTCTCCCAGAAGACGTGCGTCCTGAAGGGCTATCCGACGGTCGCGGGCGCCGGCAACACCCCGCTCAAGGTCACCCCCACCGGCACGGCGGCCACTGTGACGGTCCGGCCGCAGGGCAAGGCATGGGTGAAGCTGACCTTCGTCCAGGTCCAGGGGGAAGGCGACGGCTACTGCGTCTCGGGCAATACCCCGGCGGCGTATCCGACGATGGTCATCGGGCTGCCGCACTCCGGGGAGCACAAGGTCGCCCTGAAGGACGGGTGGTGGGCCCAGTGTGACAACAAGGTGACAGCCACCCCGGTCTCGGCGGTCGAGCCTTCCTGACCCCCGTCCTCACAAATCGAGCAGCCTGCATGACGATCGCAAGGCTCTGACCTACACGTCTACGAGAAACTGCACATAAGTGCAGGTCAGCGACTCAGCGCACCTTCGGTGCACTGAGTCGCTGACCTGCGGTGATCAAACTCCGATGACACAAACTCGCGTCCGTTAAAGTCCGATGGCAAACGGTCAAGATCCAGCGGCACGGGACACGGGTGACCGGGTGTGACTGAGCGTTCTAGTTGGCCAGTTGAGCGCGGAGGCGGGCAGGGTAGCGCGGACCAGGGCTAAAGGGGCGATTTCCGGCGATCTCGCCGACGGTGCAGTGGGACTGCGATGAGGTGGCCTCGTGGAGTCCTCGAAACAGCGTGCTGTGTGCGAAGACGGGCCGGTGTGGTCGCACACCTGCGCCCTCGATGAACTCTTCCTGCCGTACACCGTGCCGCAGCAGGCTGTCGGTCGGCTCACCGGCGACCTGGATTGGCAGCGTACGTGGACAACGGTCTGGAAGGCGGGCAGAGCCAAGGTCATGGTGCCCGTACGCGACCTCGCGTCCGCGCCAACGTCGTTGTCCGTGCCGGTACGCCGGTTTTCGTGGCGAGCGGGCCAGAGGCACAGGCCGGGGCTGGAGTTCCTGGTCTCGACCGGTCGGCAGCACGGCTTTGAGAGCCTGGCGGAGCGCCGCCTGCTGTTGGTCTTGGACTTCGCCGGCGGGGTGGTCGAGGTGCTGTCGCATGCCCGGTCGTACAGATGTCTCTTTCGTGCCCGCCATGGACCGTCGGCGCATCCCGGTGGCGCCGGAGTTCACCGACCTCGCCTGGTACCTGCACGCCCTCGTCCCCGCCCTCGTCACGGCAGGGCTCGAAGGGTACGAGGCCAAAGAGATCCATTACTGACAACGGCCGACGAGCGCGCCGTTGTCACTCAGCGAGGGGTAGCGTCCGGGCGTCCGGCTCGCACGTAGTCCAGGTAGTCGCCACCGGCTACACCTTGATTGCACCAGCGGGCGGGGTGTGCGCCGAGTTCTTGCTCGGCCAGGTACAGGGCCCCAGCACCTTCGTCTACGACAGCGATCTCGTGACCAAAGTTCTGCTCGCCGTCCTCACGCTCGACCTCGGGGAGCCCATGCAGGTCGCAGAAGTCCTCGCGGCCGATGTCCTCGACCTCATGGAGAATCACGACGAAGCCCTCAGCTACCGGGCGGATCTCGACCCAGCGGACTTCCGGCCTCTCCGCTGTCCCCGCTCCTCCAAGGAACTGCTCGACCGATCGCCCCCGACTGAGGGCTCCGAGAGCGAAAGACTCGACCAGATAGCGCATCCTGGCAGGCTAAGTGCTCTTGACCTGTGCGAACAGGTCCATGCGCGCCCTGCATGATCACTCGACCCGTTGCGCGGCAGGGTGAGGGTGCCGGGCTGATCCGCTACCTGTGATGCACGCCACCTACCGCGTCGTTACGGCCTGGCCCACGCTGCCCCCGCAACCGTTCCGGCCCTGCATGGGTCTCCATATCGGGGCCCCGGGCGGCCCACGTGGCGCGTGAGGATGGGGGAACGGCGTGGGAGTCCGACGGGCAGCGAAGGGTGTCAGCGAGTTCCTGATGGAGATGGTTGGGGAAGCCGTCGCCGAGGTGATCCTCACCCTGCTCGCCTGCGCCCTGCTCGCTTGCCTGGCTCTGATCGCCTACCTGAGCTGGTCCTTCAGCCCGCGCTTGACTGTGACTGGCGCCGGACTGCTCAGCCTCTTCCTCGCCCACGGCGCCTGGAGGACCTTCCGCGACCCCACCAAGGGTCGCAGCCGTCGGGGCCTCGCTGCCGTGACCGCGGCCGGCTTCACCCTGACCGCTGCGACAGGCGTGTTCCTGTTGTTCTATGGCACAGGATGCGGCTGCCTGTGAAAGCAGTTCCCTACCGCATCGCGGTTGGCCACGCTGTCTGACCTGCGGAGATGCCTGTTTCGGCGCACTGGGGGCAGGGTCGAAGCTGCCTCCTCCATGGTGCGGGCATAGCTGTGCGGCGCCCCTGACCTGCACGAACGCCAGTGCTCAGAATGGCCAACTATCACGCTCACTGGCCAACTACGACGCTCAGTCACATCACAACGGCGTGGCAGGGCCGGTCCACTAGGCCAGAAAATCGAACATGAGATCTAATGGGAGTGACAGCCTCCGGACCCCCAGAAGGAGCCTTCTGTGACCACCCCCGCCCCCGCACCTGCCAGACCCCAGCCCGTCACCTGGGCACCCAGCCAGACCGGACCGTGTGCGCGCTGCCACGCCCAGACATGCAGATACGGGGTCAGCGCGTCGCCCCTGTGCGCGGCGTGCAGGGAAGCACGGGCGGCGCAATACGGGAAGTAGCACCATGTCCGCACCACCACCGGCCAGCACCCCGCGCCTGGACCTCCTGCGCTTCCTGGAACGCGTGCAGTTGCAAGACCTTAAGCGCACCCGCGACTGGATAGCCACCGAAGAGCAGCTCGTCGCCGCCCAGGGCGAACGCCGGTCCGCCCCTCCCCCGCCCGATTGGCTCATCGAGCACGGCATCGGCACCGGCCGGCTGCCCGCCCGCGTCCACACCGGCCAGTGTTGGGACACCCGCACCCGCTGCAAGCCCGCCACCGCCGACCAGGCGCGGCGGGCGCTGGCCGAGGGTGTCTCCGCGTGCCCGCACTGCCGGCCCGACACCGCCCTCGGAGTGCTGGAATGAGCCGTGGCCGACTCCTACCGCGCACCCCGCGCCGTTCCTCACCAGTGGATACCCAGCTCGTCAAGGGCGGCGATCTGCTGGGGGGTAAGGCGGCCTTCGCGGTTGCGGGCGCGTTGGACGTTGAGCCAGGCGTCGAGGCGTTTGCCGTTGACGTTCGTGCCGGCGGGCGGGCGAAGGTGGCCGTGTGCGGCCTGGTACTGGCGGGCGTCGTCGAGGCGGGCCTGCCAGGCCTGATCGATCCGTACGTCGGCGACGCCGCGGCCGGGAGTCCAGTCAATGCCGAGTTCATTGAGCGCGGCGACACGGTCTGGCGGGAGGGTGCCGCGTTGGTGGGCGGTGCGCTGGCGGCGGAGCCATACAGGCAGGTCGACTCCGCTGACGGTCGTGCCGGTCGGGGGGCGGAGGTGTCCGTGCTCCTGCTGGTAGCTGCGGGCAGCCTGGAGGGCTTGCTGCCAGCGGGATCCCAGGGGCTCCCAGTCCATCCCGAGTTCGTCCAGGGCTGCGATCTGCTTGTCGCTTAGCTGCCCGTTGCGGCGGGCGCCGCGTTGTCCGGTCAGCCAACCGGCGAGGCTGCGGACTTCGGGGTCGTCGGAGGTCTCCAGTGGCCTCAGGTGTCCGTGGCGTTCGTGGAAGGCGCGGGCGGCATCAAGGTGCTGGGCGAAGGGGTCGACGGCGTAGACGTTGGTTCGGGCGCGCTTGAGCCGCTGGCTCAGGGTGCTGGTGTTGAGGGCCAAGGCTTCGGCGAGTGCCTTCTGTTCGACGCCCGCTTCGACTAGGGCGAGGAGGGCTTCGGCGAACGGTTTGCCGCGCTGGTGGGGGAAGGCTCGCAGGGCGGCGATTTCCTCCTGCGTGGGAGGACGCTTCGGGGTGGCGGCGGCCCAGACCATGCCCAGTTCGTCCAGGGCGGTACGGCGCTCGGGATCCAGGGTGCGGGGTCGGCCGGAGGGGTCGCGAACGCTGCCCGCGGCCAAGCCCCGCTGGTAGGCGATGAAGTCACCGAGGTTGTATCCCTCGGCATCGACGTGATTGACGGGGACGGCGAGGTCGCCGTGGTGGTCGCGGTAGCGGCGGCACGCGGCGAGCCCGTCCGCGAAGCGGGCCTCGCGTACGTCCCAGATCGCGCAGTTGAAGTCAGCCGAAGGCGACGTACGTGCCGAGGGTCAGGCCGGAGAAGGTGATGAGCTGGCGGGGCTTGAGACAGGTGAACGCCGCATGCATCGCGATGCCGGCGGCGACGGCATACGGCATCGTCTGCGGGATGGACAGCGCGACCGGCAGCACAAGTTCGGCCGCGATGACGGTCGCGGCTGCCAGGCGCCAGATGCGGATGTCTCGGTCGGTGAGGTTGCCCAGGTGTCGGCGGACGAATGCCGGGACCGCGTACTGCCCTCGGGCGTGCGGGAGGCGTTCGCGGACCTTGGTGTAGGTGTGAATCCATTGGGCGAGGTAGAGGCCGGTGCGGAACTGGGGGCTGCGGAGTTTCTGCCAGGCGGAGTTCCAGTAGATGTCCGTGGTGATCAGCACGAGTAGGCACAGGGCCCACGTGTTCGCGGTGCTCGGGGTGTGCTCGATGGTCAGGCCGTGGCCGAGGTTGCCGCCGACGGCGAGGCATGCGCCGGTCAGCAGGGTGTAGCGGACGGCGTTGGGGCTGCGGAGGTAGACCAGTTCCATGGCGGCGCCGGCCAGGGCGGCCAGCAGTGCGAGGCGGGGGGCGAATCCGGCGGCCAGGGTGAGGGCGGCGATCGTGCGGAGGATCAGGGTGGGGCGGTACACGCTCGCGAGGAGCTGGGCCCGTCGGGGTCCGAAGCGCTGTTCGGTGAGGTGGAGGCTGAGTGATCCCGGGGTGAGGCGGTCCCAGCCGCCTTGGCCGAGGGCGAGCGTGAACCGGGCGGTGAGCACGGTGGCGAAGGTGATCCGGAACAGCTGGAGCCTGCCCGGGTCGGTGGGGCGGGTGAAGCCGGAGAGGAGCGCGTCAAAGAACCACACGGCCGGCCACCACCTTCACGGGCTGCTCGCCGCGGGCGGACAGGACGCGTCCGGTGCCGTCGATGCGTTCGTAGCGGCCGCTTGCGGTGAGGTGGTCGAGGATCGCCTGGAGCTGGGGCGGTCCCAGGATGAAGGAGCCGGGTGAGAGGTGGTCGTAGACGTTGACCGTCTCGGTGGCGCCGTTCTTGGTGATGCCGGTGAGCTCGACGATTGTGAAGGTGGCCCGGCAGAACATCTTCCAGCGCAGCCAGCGGCCGGGCGCGGGGGTGAAGCCGGTGATCATCCAGGCTACGAGGGCGAGGGTGGCGGCGGTTTGGACGGCGGGCAGCACGGATTCGCGCATGGGTGAGGGACCTCCGGGTCGGGAGGGTGAGGGTGAGGAGCGGCGGGCCCCGGGGTGCGGGGTGCCGCGGGGATCACTGCTCGGGCTTGGGGGGCCGCTGCATCAGCGCGCCCGCGGCCTGGTCGAGGGTGACCTTCTCGTGCAGAAGGGCGGAGATGACGTTCGTGATCGGCATCTCGATGTTGTGGGTGTCGGCCAGGGCGAGGATCGCCTGGGCGCTCTTGACGCCCTCGGTGGTCTGGCGGGTGGCGGCGGTGGCCTCGGCCATCGTCATGCCCTGGCCGAGGTGGTGGCCGAAGGTGCGGTTGCGGGAGAGCGGGGAGGAGCAGGTGGCCACGAGGTCGCCGAGTCCGGCGAGTCCGGCGAGGGTGGAGGGGTGGGCGCCCATGGCTGTGGCCAGGCGGGTGGTTTCCGCGAGGCCGCGGGTGATGAGCATGGCCTGCGCGTTGTGGCCCAGCCCCATGCCGGAGGCGATGCCGACCGCGAGGGCGATGACGTTCTTCACGGCGCCGCCCAGTTCGCAGCCGATGACGTCGGCGGAGGTGTAGGGGCGGAAGTACGGGGTGTGGCAGGCCCGCTGGACGCGGTGGGCGGCGGCTTCGTCGGGGCAGGCGATGGTGGCGGCTGCGGGCTGGCCGTCCATGATCTCGCGGGCCAGGTTCGGGCCGGACAGCACCGCGATCCGCTCGGTGGGGATGCCGGTCACTTCGGTGATTACCTGGCTGGCCCGCAGGCCGCTGCCGGTCTCGATGCCCTTCATCAGCGACACGATCACTGTGTCCGGACCGATGTGCGGGGCCCAGGCTGCCAGGCTGGTGCGCAGGGACTGGGCGGGGATGGACAGGACGAGGAAGTCGGCGCCGTCCAGCGCGGTGGCCGGATCGGTGGTGGCGCTCACCGTGTGCGGGAGCTCGATGTCGGGGAAGTACCCGGGGTTGTGGTGTGTCGTGTTGATCGCGTCGGCGATCTCGGCTCGCCGGGCGTGCATGACGACGTGGGTGCCTGTGTCGGCCATGATCTTGCCGACGGCGGTGCCCCAGGAACCGGCCGAGAACACCGCCGCGCGGGCGGGACGGTCCTGGTTCACTGCGGGGTCCTCTCGTCGGGCACGGGCCTGTCGCCGCCCTGGCGGCCGCCCTCGCCCATCCTATCGGCCGCCCCGGGCCCGGCCGGGGCCTCTGCAGGGCGGCGCAGGGTCAGCAGGACGGCCCGTCGGCCGGGCAGGGTGGGGAGCTTCTGGTGTGCCTCGCGGAGCATGTTCTCGGCGGCCGTCTCGCCCAGTTCGCGGCGCAGCTGATCGGCGTGGGCGATCCACAGGCGGTAGAGCCGTTCCCACATTGCGGGTTCACGGGGTCGCTCGTCTACGTGCTCCTGTGTCAGTCCGGCGGCAGCGAGCTCGTGCTGCCACCCAGGGTCGGCGCCGCGCCGCAGTGCACGGGTGACCACCAGAGCGCCGCCCGGGGCCAGGAGCCGGCCCAGCTCGCGCAGCGCCGCCCCGCGGTCGGCGGCGCGACCAAGGGCGTCCACGCAGAAGATGCCGTGAGCGCAGCCGTCCGGCAGGCCGGTGTCCTCCAGCTCTGCGACGCGGAAGTGGGCGCGGCCGGCGTGCGGGCCGAGGAAGTGGGTGCGGCGGGCGGCGGCCTGGGCGGCGGCGACGGGCGAGAGGTCGAAGCCGTGCAGGCGGACGGTGAGGGCGCGGGCCAGCCACAGGCCGATGCCGCCGGTACCGCATCCGGCGTCCACGAGCAGCTGACCGGGACGCATCCGCAGCCGGGCGGCCAGGAGGCCGAGCAGGGGCCAGTCGCAGGAGCTGGATGCGGCGACCTCGGCGGGGTAGTCCTCGCCCATCGCCTCGGCGTACAGGCGTGCCACGACGTCGGTGCGGGCTCGGGCGGCGTGGAAGGCGTCGTACTCGGCCGACCTCGCGGGGCTATGGGTGTTCATCGGGGCATCGACCTTCTGATCCGGGAGCGGGTGCCGGGGCACAGGACCTGCACGGCATGGACCGGGCAGTGTGGGCCGGACAGGTCCAGGGCAACGGGCTGGTGTCCGGTGACGGACTCGAAGCGCCGGGCCACGGCGCGGACCTGGTCGGCGAAGCCGCCGCCAGGCGGCCTGTAGCGGGCCGCAACCTCCGGCCACGCCTCAGGCCGGCCAGGCTCTGGTTGCGGGACAGAGGGGGTGTCGAAGGCGGGCGGGGCGGTGGGGAGGTCGTCCCGGGTTCCTGCGATGGCGGCGAGCCTGGACTGCGCGGCCTCGGTCACCGCCCGCGTCAGCGCGATCCCGGGGACGCTGTGGCATCCGCCGCCGGCGAAGAGCACCGGGTAGTCCTCCGACCACAGGTAGGCCAGGCACACCGGCAGCCCGTACGGGCCGTCGACCAGCGACACCTCCAGGGCCATGCCTGCGGCACGGAGACGGCCGATCACCTCCTGGCCGTGCGGGTCGTCGACCGTGCCCGGGTCGATCAGCGTGCGCAGCCGTCCGTGCTGCTGCCCGTCCCGGTAGAGCACGTCACGCTCGGCCACCTCGAACAAGGCGTGAAGCAGCGCCTCGTCGCGGGTGTTGCCGCACGCGAGTCCGGTACTGGTCGCGCGCCACACGTCCGGGGTCCACGCGGGGCGCTGGCCGCGGCGCCGGACCAGGTCGGTCGGCAGCAGCGTCGTCGTTCCGCTCAGCAGCGTGGTGCCGGCCGTCCACTCGCACACCACCCGGGCCAGAGCGTCAGCGGGATGGGGGGCGGTCAGTGGTAGCGCGGCCACCGGGCAGTGGGGGGCGACCTCGACGGCCGGGCCCACCGCAGCGGCGGGCAGCGGTTGCTCGGCGTGCCACAGTTCGATCGCTTCCATCACTGCGGACAGCTTCGCCAGCAGGGGTGTGGCGCCCTTGCCCTGCGAGGTGCTCAGGGTCTTCGAGGCGGGGCGGATCGCCGTCCACACCGGCAGCCCGATCACATCCAGGCCTGTCAGGTCCGCGACCCGGGTGATGCCGAATCCCGGCAGGTGGTCGGCAACCGCCGCCCAGGTCTGCTCCGCCGTTCGCGCCCGTACGGTGCCCGCCAGCGCCACCGGCTCCTCAACGCCCGGCATGGGCCGCCTCCGTTCTGTTCGATTCGTCCAGGAACCCGGGCACGAGTTGCTTGGCCGCCTCCACCGCGCCGGCCGCCCGGACCAGTCCGCGGGCGGAGGCCTGTGCATCGAGCTCCTCCTCCGAGCAGCCCCACACCTGCAACAGCAGGTCGCGGGCCAGGCTGTCGTGGACCGCGTTCGCGCAGAAACCGGGGCGGCTGTGGCGGGCATGCGCGAGCACCTCGGCATACCGGGCGACGGCGCGCCGGTCTGCCGCGCCTTCGCCCGCCAGCAGCAGCGCCACCGTCTGCGGATCCCGCAGGTCGACCGCCGGGTGGAAGACCCGGTGGGCGCTCAGGTGACCGCCCGTTGCGCGGGCCAGGCGTTCGGCGAGCGGCATCCCCGGTTCTCCGTCGGCGGGATGCCGGGAGAGGTGTTCGAGGTAGGCGGTCCACCGCGTACCGAAGGCGGGGTCGAAGACCTGCTGGTAGACCACGCGGTCCTCGGTGGACAGCTCCACGCCGTCCACGCGTTCACGCACGGCGGCATTCGACCAGCGCCGGAAGTACGCCGTCTCCCCCACCGGCAGCCCGGTGGACGCCTGCGGCGCAGCAGTGCCGGCGAGCGCGGCGCGTACGGCGGCGAGCGCGTCGGCCCGCTTGAGGTCGCCGAAGTGCTGATCCTGCTTACGCTGCCGGGTCAGCCACCGGGCGAACTCCTCCTCGCCCTCGCGGCGGCACACGGCGCGCACGGCGGCCCCGGTGCGCTGCGGGTAGTAGACCGCGCGCAGCGCCGCCAGCAACTTGGCGGCCCGCACGCCGTCGAGGACCCTGGCCGCGACCGCCAGGTCCAGGACGTACCGGAGGTTGACCAGCGGCCAGGTCAGCGCAGCGAACGCTCCGTCGGGGGCCTGCCCGACCGCGACCTCGTCGTCCCCGTCGATGTCCCCGCGGACGTAGGCGGTGTAGATGCTGCCGACGCCGACCATGCCGTACGGCGCCAGCTCGGCCGCCCGCAGCGCGCCGATGCTCGCCGCCCCCAGCACCGTGACGCCCCGGCCCATCACGGCCAGGATCTCCTTGTGCCTGAGTGCCGGTGCCTGGTGGTACGCCCCGTCGATGAGTACGACGGTGTCGCCGGCGGCGATCGCGGTGTCGAACAGGTCGCCGTGCCGTGCCGGGGGCAGCACCCGCAGGCCTGGTGCTGCAAGTGCGGGCTCGGACGCCGAGAGCGTCGGCCCGGTGTAGAGGTGAATCACTGCGCCTCCGCGGTGAAGTGCCAGGGGCGCCCCTCCCTGGGCCCACGAGGGGCGTGTGGAACGGGAGGGGCGCCCATGTCAGGGGGCTACGGGCGGGCGGGGATTACTCCTCGTCCTCCACGTCGACGGCGACGACGATGGGCTGGGTGATGGTCTCGGTGCCCTCCACCGATGCCGAGGTGCTGGCGGCGGCGAGGCTGGACTTGGACTGTTCCACGGTGTTCTCCTTCGTCTGGTGCCGGCGGTGCGGGTCTGTTGCCCGCATCCGGTGGTGTCTCGGGCCGCACGGGTTCTCTCCGGCGGCCCGCTTGCCCGTCCCTGGCCGGGGCGGGAGCTGAGGGGGTCAGCCGCCGAGGGGGCGGTCCTCGTGGGCTCGTGTGCCGGGCCGCGGGTGAGGGCACGAGCCGCGTACGGGGTGCTCTGCCTCCAGCCGGTCCAGCGCGGTGTAGAGGTTCTGGACGAGGCGGGCGCGGTTGTGTGCGTGGGTGAGATCACCGCACGGGGATGTCGCCGCGGGCGTCAGCCGGCGCTGTGCCTCATCCAAGGTGTGGGCGAGCGGCTGGCGAAGCTCGCAGTCAGCCGGCAGCCGCTCGACCTGGTCGGCGAGTTCGTCGCGCAGCAACCGCGCATGCCCGGTCAGCTCCAGCACGGTGAGAGCGGTGTCTGCCGCCGGCGGCACCGACTGCGCAGTCCAGGACAGGGCCGAAGCGGCCAGTCGCAGGTGCGGCTCTCGGTCGAGTGGCAGCTCGTGCCCGAGTCGCCCCTCCGGATCGTGCACGACGCCGTGGTAGCCGCTCACGGGCGGATCACTTCCTCCGGGGAGATCCCGACGTGCAGTTCGGTGGGATCGGTGGCCATGACGAAGAGCCCGCGCCGCAGCAGCCACGTCCGCTCGCGGTCCCAGTCCGCCCACCGGTAGCCGATGTGTGCGAAGCAGGGCACGACGAGCCCGGTGACCGCCTGGGCCTGGACCGCGCGCCGCACCCGCCGCCACCCCGACCGGTTCAGGCCCGCGCCGAGCGGGCCGACATCCGTCGCCGCGCAGCCGGCCGGAACGTGCCAGCCGCGTCCAGCGGCGTAGGACCGCAGTCCGTCCAGTACCTGTGCGCAGTCGGCCTCGGACGGGACGACGGCGTACACCGCTACCGAGCCGACCGGTGCCGCCCCCGCCCCGGGCGGGATGAGGGCGCTGAAGGCGGCGAAGGTGTCCGGCATGAGGGCCTCCCGAAGGTGACGTTCGTGTCCCAGATCCACGCAGGCAGTCACCGCGCGGCGCGTCCGGCGCCGCGGTGATGCGAGAGGTGCTGCCGCCCGGGGGTAGGGGGTCGACCAACTCGGCCCCGGGCGGCACGATGACCAGTCAACGGCGCCAAAGCCGCTGGTGACAGGAAGAGTGGCGGGCGCGGTGGGCGCATGCGACCGGAAGACTTTACGGTCGCAATACCTGGCCCTCTCGTCTGCGGGTGACTTGCTCGCTACGTTCTGTGCCATGACGGAGAACGCCGCCTTACGGGCGCGGATGGCTGAGCGGGGCCTCACCCAGGAGGAACTGGCAGCTCAGATGAACGCCGCTCTGCTGGAGATCACCGGCCGCCTGGGGGATGTCTCGGCCCGCACTGTGAGGAACCTGGTCAGCGGCGCCACCCGGCGCCCGATCGGGCGTACCAGGGTCGCCCTGGAGCGGGTGTTCGGATGCCCGATCGGCGACTTAGGTTTCGCCTCGACCGCTGCTGCCGCACCACCGGAGGAATCTGTGCTCCGCCGCTCCTTCTGCACCGCCACCACTGGCGTGGTCATCGGCTCCGTCTCGAAGGTCGCGGGCCGCCGGTCGGTGGGCACCTCGGATGTGGTCCGGCTCCGTGAGGGGATGGCAACCCTGACTGCCCTCGACCAGTCCCGGGGAGGGCATGCCGCGCTGGAGAGAGCCGCGCTCGCCGGGGCAGCAGAGGCCATCGGGCTGCAGCGCAACGCCGTTTCACAGACCGTACGGCAGCGGCTTCTGTCGGTGGCCGCCCACTACACGGCATCGGCGGCGTGGTCCTGCATCGACGCCCGGCAACTGGACCGGGCCCGTGTCCACCTGAGTGAGGCTCTGCGCATGGCGGGCATGGCGCAGGACTCCACGGCGCAGCTGCGGGTCTGGAATTCCACCGCGATGCTCGCGCATCAGCGCCACGAGTACGGCGAGGGCATCGCCGCCTCTCAAGCCGCGCAGGCCACCACTGCCGCCCGCCGCAACCCCCTGTTCTCCTCTCTCGCGCACGCCCGGACCGCGATCGGGCACGCCTCATGCGGGGACAGACAGCCCGCGCTGCGTTCCCTTGGGCACGCGGAAGCCGCCCTCGCGAAAGCAGACCCCACCACCCAGAGCCCGTCATGGATCAGCTTCTACGGACCAGCCGAACTCGCGGCACTCACCGCGATCGTCCGTGAACTCCTTGGCGAGCCTGCACACGCCGAAGCAGCATCGCACCAGGCACTCGCCTCCCTGTCCGTGAGACTGCGGCGAAACCGGTCGATGACCACGGTCCGCCTCGCCTCCGCTCAACTCCACCAGGGCGAGGTCGAGCAGGCATGCGCCACGACCGGCCACGCCTTCGAGCTGATGGCCGGCGACCCGCTGCCCGGGCGCCTGCGCACGATGCTCGGCGACTTCCACCGCACGCTGTTCACCACCGCCCCCTCCGCCCAGGCGGCCCGGGAGTGGGCAGACCAATACCGCACCCAATGGAGCGCCTCGTGACCACCGAGATAAAGCACTACGGCCACACCGACCTCGGCGACATCCGCCAGACCCTCCTTGACGTACACGAGGACGCGTACGCCGATCGCCGGCACGAGGAGTTCGTACAGCGCTTCCCCTGGTTCGTCGACCACTGGGGCGCCAACCCCGGCTTCTCCTGCGTCATCGCCTGGGAACAAGACGTGCCCGTCGGGTTCTCCTACGGCGCCCCGGCCACCCCAGGGCGGGAGTGGTGGCAAGGACACCTTGAGACAACGCCGCAGGAGTCGTCCACCTTCTCCGTCTCAGAGCTGATGGTGCGCCCGAAATGGCGGAAAACCGGACTGGGTCCGCGCCTGCACGACGCTCTTCTCAGCGGCCGCCCCGAGACGTGGGCGGTCCTCACAGTGGACACCAAACGGCCCCGCCTTCAGGCGATGTACGAAGGCTGGGGCTACCGGAAGATCGGGGAGAACCAGCCCTTCGCGGATTCCCCGGTATACGCGGTGATGATGAAGGCAGCAGCGTAGGTCCACCTCTCTGACTGGTCTTGGGCGCAGGGCGAGAATGCTGCGTGGCTGCACCCCACAGGACCTGACCAGCAAGGAGCCCGTCCGATGAACGAGCCCGTACAGGTCCACCCCGACCAGGGAGCACTGTTCCCGCAGCCCAAGCCTCCGATTGTCATCGACTACGCCCGCGCCGACGGCGGCCTGCTGACCGACGAGGACTTCGACCGGCTCCAGGCGCTCGCCAGCACCGCCTCCACCCTTCCCATCACGTCCGGAGAGGTCACGATCCGATGCCCCCGAGGTGCCGAGCGCGAACGCTCCCGCCGGCGCGAGGTGGAGTTCCAGCAGCTGATCGAGCGGTCCCACCCCGACAACCCTCCTTGGGTTCAACAGGCGGAGATCGAGGCCGCCGAGTGGCGGCGGAGCCGGGCCATCGTCCAGGCCGTACGGGCATCCATGCCCGGCCCGAAGCGGGCCGCCAGGTTGCGAGCCTGCCACGTAGTCCTGGGGGCGAGGAGCCAGCGCGCGGCGGAGAATCTCACCCGGCCGGCCGCCGACGCCGTTGGTCCCATCGAGGGGCGGGAGCTACCGCGGTCAGGAGCGGTGCCGGAACCGTCCGATGCGCTGGGTTTCGCGTCGGCCACGGCGCGAGTGTCCCGGCCACCGGCCGCAGCAGCAGGGTGATCACGAGGGCTGTCACCAGAACGAGCGGCCAGCTCTGTCCGCGTTGACGGTGGGGAGGTCCGCTCTCCCGGACTCGCGCTGGCATGCCGGGGCTGGAGTCGCGCAGGCCCTGGCCGTCATCGGCGCCTGCGCCAGAGGTGACCCTGGCGCCCACCTTGGGAATCAGGCTGAGGCCGCCTCGCGGGCCTTCGCCGAGTAGCCGCCTCGCGCTCTATACCCTCGTGCTGCTTCACCGCCAGCAGTCGGGGGCCTCTCACTGTGTCAGCCGCACGCACTGGTTCCTCGTCGGCCCCCTGGATGGTCACACGGTCGGTGAGCCCTTGAAATCGTGGCCCTGGTATCCCCGGCCGTCTTTGTGCCAGTCGAGGTATAGAACCGTGTTCCCGTACGCGCCGGTCCCGGCGCGGTGGCTGATCGTCGGGGTGCGGTAGCGCCCGTCGCGGTCGCCGCTGGACGACGCCTTCTCCAGCCGGTCTTTGATCTCGACGTCGCGCTCGGCGACAACGGGGTCAGTGCCCTGGCGGGACTGCATGATCTGCAGCCGGATTTTGGCCCCGTCGAAGATCACCGCGTCGTTGCTGGCGTAGAAGGCGGGCCCGTCCCAGCTGATGTCGGCGTAGGCGTAGACGGTGGTTCCGGAGCGCGCCGCGCACACCTGGATCCGGATGTCCCAGTTGTCGGGGGCAGGGCCGCTGTATCCGGCGTCGTCGATCGTCTGTGTGCTCGTCGAACAGCGGTAGCTGAGCGCGGCGGTGGCCGGGGATGCAGCAGCCGGGGGCGCGGCAACAGCGAGGGCGGCTGCGACGGCCAGCAGGGTGTGCGTGGTGTTCATGCCCAGTCAAGGCCGGACAGAGGCCGGACGGCACGGGCCCGGCCGGAAGGCACTCCGCACGAGGGACACGAAGAACCGTCGACGGTGGATGTTCGAGATGCGGTGAGTTCGTGGGTGGTGAGTTTTCACGAAGCCGGTGAGTTCGGCGTCTTTGAGGCTGTGACCTGCGGTGGGGAGGTGGTGGTGAGTCACCGGGGACTCACCACGACGGCTGTGGTCCAGCCGTGACGGAGCGGGGGTTGCTGTGGTGAGCGAAGCGGTGAAGAGGGCGCCGTTGTGTGGGAGCAAGCATCCCCACCTCGGAAGGCGCCCCCATGACCCGTCGTCGTACTCTCCCGCCTGGACGGGAGCGGCCCGCCCGCCAGGGCGCGGTCTCGCAGCAGTTGCGGGCTTCGCGGCCGGAGACCGTCCCCGTCGGCGGCCCCGTCTCATACGGGCCGCGGCTGGCCCGGATGGGGGTCTGGACTGCGCTTGCGGCCGGCCCCCTGGCGCTGGCCGTCGCTCTGGCAGCCCCGGCCGGAAGTGCTGCCCAGGCGGCTCCGGCCCCGGCACCGAGCAGCAGCCGTGTACAGGCTGACCCCTCGGGGACGGCCGCCCACTTCGTGGAGCTGTGGCTGCGCGCCGACGCCGCCGCCCCCGACGGCCCGGTGGCGGCGGAGGTGCGGAGGATGGCGCCCCAGGCCGAACTCCCGTCCCGTTCCCGTGACGCCGGCAGCCCGGCGGCGGTGCGGGTAACTCCGCTGCGTACGGTCGTCATGCCGGGAGGCGGTGGCTGGACGGTGACCGTCGCCGCCGTCACCGACGAGCGGCGCGCGCCGTCGCCGGGTGGCGGCTCGGACCAGGCGGTCGTGCAGCCCGCAGCGCGGTACTTCGCCGTCAACGGCACTGGAGGCCAGGACGGCGGGCCGTTGGTCGTCACCGGTTCGCCCGCTGAGGTTGCCGCCCCTGAGGCGGCCCAGAGCAGCCCGTCCGTCTTCGGCCGCGCCGTCCCTTCTACGGGCCCCCTGGCTGTCTCGCTGACCGAGTTCCTGCGGACCTACCTCGCCGGTCCCGGCGGGCAGGGTGCGGGCGTGGAACGGTACCTGTCGCCCGGGGTGCGCCTGTCTGCGCCGACGGCAGCCGTCTACACGCGGGTCGAGGTCAAGGACGTCGCGGCTGACACGGAGGCCGCGGCCGGGACGGCCGTACCGGGCGACGGGAGCCGGGCGCGCGTCCGCGTGCGCGTCGAAGGATCGGACGCGGCCGGTACACGGTGGCCGCTGGAGTACCGCCTGGCTGTGACGGCCCGCGCTGGCCGCTGGGAGGTCAGCGCCCTGGATACCGGATCGCCCGCCCCGGCGTCGGCAGGCGCCGCATCCCCCACCGCCCCGTCCACCGCCACCTCAGGAGGTACCCGATGAGCATGTTTCTCGCGAGTCAGCTTGACGACCTCGGCAACGGCGTCTTCGACATGCTGGGCAAGTGGGCCGACCGCGGCCTCAAGGTCGCTCTCGTGGTGATCGTCCTGGTGGTCATCTGCCGCCAGTTCTCCCTCAAGGCCGGCATCGGAGCGCTGCTGGCCATGGCGCTCGCGCTGGGCATCTACAACGCCCGCGACACCCTGGCCGGGCTCTTCTCCGAGAAGATCAAGAGCCCCTCGACCGGGTCCGCTCCCCTCAACCCGCAGGCTCCGACGGACGGGCAGGTCCTGTGAGCGCGGCGGCGCGTCCTCGGGTCGCGCGTGTCTACACCGGTGCGCGTCGCCACCCGTGGGTGCTGGGCAAGCTCGGTGACTGGATGGTTCCGTTCGGCCCGTACACGCCCGCGCAGCTGGTTGTGCTCGGTGGTGGGGCGTTCGCGCTGGTCAAGGGCTACGACTGGTGGTCGTGGGCCGGGCCGGTGCCGGTTGCGCTGTGGCTGGTGGCGGTGTGGGCGGTGCGTGGTGCGCAGATCGCCGGTCAGAACCCGTTCACGGCGGTGGCCGGTGTGGTGGTGCTGCTGCTGCGGCATCCGGCGGGGCGGATCGGTGGGCGGATCGCCCGTGAGCGCCGGTCCTCCCGCCTGCGCGGCAGGTTCGTCATCCAGACTGCCCCCGGCTCGGTGCTGCTCGCGGCCCCTTCGGGCGCGGCGAGCCGGGCGAGCGGGTCGGCCGGAGCGGGCGGAGCCGTCGTACGGCTGCCCGCTGTGTCGGGGCGGGCGGCGGCGGGGTCGGGCTTGGACTCGCTCCTGGCGGGCTCCGGAAGGAGGGCGGCGTGATGCGTACTCCTCCGTTCCGGCATGTTGCCGGTCATCTGCTGTGGTCGGCTTCCTCCCGGGTCTGGGCGGTGTGGCGGGTGACGCCGCTGGCGGGCGGCTATCTTCCCGCCCGGGTGCGCCAGGACCTGCTGGACCGGGTCACTTCCCTGGTGCGGTCGATGCCTGCGATGGAGCCGAGGCTGTTCGTCCTGGCTGCGCGTACCGACCCGGGCGAGATCGCCGAGCGGATGGTGGCCGGCCTGGACTGGCAGCGCCTGCCCGCCTGGGCGGAAACCTGCGCGGCGGCGGTGGACCTGCTGGCCGACCAGGACATGCATGAGCGGACCCTGTGGCTGGCCGTGCCCCTCCCGGGCCGGACTGCGACCGCTTCCCTGAACGCCCTGTACGGGGAGCTGTCCGCCGCACTTGACCTCCCGCCGGTACCGGTGCCCGAGGCGGAGCTGAGGGCTGCGTTCGCGGAGGCTGAGCGGATCCAGACCTCTTTGGGTGGCGGGCTCGGGCTGCGGCCCGCGTCCCCGGCGGAAATCGTGTGGATGGTGCAGCACGCCGTCCATCGCGGCCTCGCGCAGGAGCCGCTGCTGTCGGACGCCGAGCACAGCCCGCTCTACGGCAGCCGCGTCCACGCGGGCCGGCTCTCCTCCCCCTCGTATGCGGATCTGGGGCAGATCCGTCTCGCCGAAGGCGGGCAGGACACCCGGATCCCGGGCAAGGCGACGGCCTCCGATCGGCCGTGGTGGCGCAAGGCCGGCACCGCGTCCCCTCTGGGCCGCCGGTGGGTGCAGGTCGAATCCGAGGCCGGGACCGGCTACCAGTCCCACCTCGTGCTCGCCGAGCTTCCGCCCGCCGTGGCAGTCGACAGCGCGGACGTCCTCGCGCAGCTGGAGCAGCTTCACTTTCCGGTCGACGTGTGTGTGGATCTGCGGATCGTCCCGGCGAAGAAGGCCCGAGCCCAGGTCCAGCGCAAGAAGCGCGAACTCCTGGACCAGGCCGGACAGTACGGGGCACAGCCGACCGGGATGCCGCATTCCCTTCCTGAGGCGGCGGGGGATCTTGCCGAGCAGGACGCGCGGATGGCGCGGACGTCGGTGGAGGTCGAGGTCCAGTCGGTGACGGTGCTGTCCGTGTGGGGGCCCGACACGGCCACGTGTGATGAGCGGGCGCGGGAGCTGTCTGCGGCTCTGTCGGGGGGTGACTACCGGGTGGAGCGCCCCTACGGCATGCAGGAAGACCTGTTCGCCCTGTCCCTTCCCGGCACTGCCCGTCCGGCGAAGCTGGGCCAGTTCACCCAGCACCAGCTGTCGGAGGACTGGGCCGCCGCGGGGGCGTTCACCTTGTCGGGGGTGGGGGACCCGGGCGGGATGCTGGTCGGTCACGACCTGGACAGCGGCACCATCCGCCCCGTCCTGCTGAACCCGGCCAACGCGCCGCAGGTGAACGCGTCCGCGTCGCTGGCTGTGGTCGGGGATCTCGGCGCCGGGAAAAGCGTGCTGGAGAAACTCGTCACCGCGGCGGTCGTGGACCAGGGCGGGCGGGCGATCGTCATCGACCGGACGCCGATCCGGGAGTGGGCGAGCTTCGGGCGGGCCGCGATGGGTGAGCGGTGCGAGGTGATCGACGCCGCCCGCGCCGAGGTGTCCATCGACCCGCTGCGCGTGTTCGGCGGAGCCGTCGGCGCCCACTACGCCCTCTCCTACCTCACCCTGCAGCTGGGGGTGGGGGCGATGACCGCGTCCGGGGCGGTACTGCATCACGCGGTCCAGGAGGTGTGCGCGGGCCCGGATCCGTCCATGGGAAAGGTCTTGGACGTCCTCGCCGGCCTCGCCGAGACCGGTACCGCGACCCGGTCGGACGCGGCAGCGACGATGGCCGACCTGCTGCGGATCGTGCGCGGCAACCCCCTCGCGGCGATGGTCTTCGATGCGGACCTGCCACCGGTCACCCTGGACGGGGACCTGGGCGCGGACCTGGTGGTGGTCACCACCACCGGCCTGACCCTGCCGCCGAAGGAGGCGTTCGCCGACGCCGAGGTCCTGCGCCAGCAGCCTCTGGAGGCCTTGATCGGGCGGGCCGTGCTGTATCTGATCGCCGCGATCGCCCGCCAGGCCGCTTTCACCGACCCGGAGCGGTTCTGCCTGGTGTCGATGGACGAGGTGTACTGGCTGACCTCCTCCGCGGAGGGCTCCGCGCTGGTCCACGAGATCCTCCACGACGGCCGCAAGCACGGCGCCGGCTGCTTCCTCGGCGCCCACGACAAAGACGAACTCGGAGCCGACGCGGCCCTGATCGCCTACCGGTTCCTCGCCCGCACCAGCGACCGCGCCCGCGCCGCCAAGGGGCTGCACTTCATCGGCCTGGACGGCGACGACGAAGACCTCGTACGGATGGTCACCACCGGCCTGTCCCCCGTGGGACAGAGCGGCCGCGAGGGCGAGATGTTCCTGCGTGATCCGCGGATGCAGGTCGGCCGGATCAAAGTCGTCGTCCCGCCCGTGCCCCGCCTCAAGGAATCGATCTTCACTACACCCGGCCGGACGCCACACGCCCCGGCCGACAGGGGGACCTCGTGACCCGCACCACCACCGCCGGTGTGCGGCGACTGCTCGTCGCCGCCGTCGCGCTGCTCCTGATCACGTGCACCGTCGGCGCCTGGGCCATGCCCCACACCCGCCCGACGCCCGCAGTTGCTGCACCGTTCGAAGAGGGCACGGGCCAGGACTGCCACCTGACGGCAGGGCCTACCGTCGCCTACTGCGGCATGAGCCGGATGCCGGGACCGGCCTCGCAGGCCTCCGTCTGGCCTGCCGGTCTCAACCACCGCACCGCACTGCTGCTGTTCTCCGCCCTCGCGGTCTCAGCTGCGATCGGGCTTGTGAGCAGCGCGGGGCGGCGGCTGTGAGGGGCTACTTCCCCGTCGACCGGGGGACGGTGCGGGCAGCCGGGTTCGTCGCGCTGCTCACCGTCGTGTTCCTGGTGACGAACACCGCGGTCGCGGCCGCAGCCGACGGGGGCGATGCCTCGGGCGGCGGGCTGCTGAGCCCGCTGGACATTCACACCCGTGAGGGTGCACTGCTCAGCGGCTACCAGCTGGAGGCCGTGGCCGGCACGCCGGACGGCGTTCCGGCGGTCAAGCTGATCGAAAACGGCGGGGTGCCGGACCTTGATGTGGCGGGACAGACCCAGCGCCTGGTGCTGTCCGGCCTGTTCACCCTGGTGCGCCTGCTGGTCGGGCTGTGCTGCTGGCTGCTCGACTTCGTGTTCAAGTTCCCCTTGCTGACCCTGCTGACGAATCCGGCGCAGCGTCTCGCCGACGCGTACGAGCGGCATGTCGTGGGCGCGCTCGGGCTCACCGAGCTGCTGCTGGCGTGGGCTTTCGTGTTCGGGCTGATCCTGTTTGTGCGCGGCAAGGTCGGCACGGGGCTCGGAGAGATCGTGATGACCCTGGTCATCGCGGCCTTGGCCACCAGCGCGCTCATCAGGCCCGACTACCTGCTGGGAAGGGACGGGCCCCTCGCACAGACGCACCAGGCCGCCATCGAGGTCGCGGCCATCACCACCAGCTCCTACTTCGATACCCCGGCCCGGGGGGCGCGCCCGTGCGACAGTGCGGTCGGCCCGGCCCACGAGGCGTGTGTGAAGGAGCGGGCCGAGGCAAAGACCGTGACCGGGCCGATCCAGAACGCGCTCACGGACGCCCTGGTCGTCAAGCCCTACATGCTGCTCCAGTACGGCCGGATCCTTGACCCGAAGGCCCCTGGTGACGCCGCCGCGTACAAGGCTCACGTGAAGTGGGTCCAGAGTGGTCAGGATGAGCAGGGGCCGAGCGGCGTCGACCTCTCGAAGTGCAAAAGGGTGGTCGGGCCACTCAAGCAGGACTGTGAACGCAGCGTCGCCGAATCCGGCGGCCAGGCGGCTGCCAATCCGGACTGCAAGCTGCTTTTCGGGATGGCCAAGGAGACGTGCAAACGACAGGGAACCGAGAGCCAGGCCAACCCGTGCGCGGAGCTGAAGGCTCCCGCCCGTGAATTCTGCGAGGACGGCACCGGAACCGGCAGAACCGATAGGGACTCCGCGTTCTCGACGCTCGTGAAGGAGCTGGACAAGGCGGGTCCGGTCGGATCGGCCTGCGCCGACTATGCGGTGAAGCCCTCCTGGGACCGGGTGTGGTCCGTCATTGCCCTCCTCGTCGCCGTCGTCGTCGTCACGCTGATGATCGTCTCGATGGCGGTGGTGATGCTCGGTGCGCAGGCGTCGGATGCCGCGACGGCTGCGGCAGGCCCCGTCGCCTGGGTGTGGGCGATGCTTCCCGGGCCCTCCCGGATGGTGCTGTGGCGGTGGCTTGGCGTGTTCGTCGTCTCTGCCCTGGTCTCTTTCATGGCCGCGATGGCTCTGCCGCTCTTCGGGATCGGCGTGGATGCCCTGCTGTCCGACAGCGGGCCCGAGCTGATCGTGGAACGGCTGCTGCTCGTCGACGCCCTCGCCGTGGCGTTTCTGATCATGCACCGCCGGATCCTGGCCGCGACCGCCAGTTTTGGGCAGCGCATGGCGACCCGGATGCGGTACTCGAAGATCGGCGGTACCCACCTGCGCGGCGACAGCTCCGAACTCGGCGCCGCCCTCGCCATGAACGGCCCTGCAGGTGGCGGCGGTGGCGGTCTGGGACGCTACGGCGGGCCGTCGGCCGCGCACAGTGCGTTCGGGGCGCGGCTGCGGTCCCTGGGCAGCCTCGCGTCGCTCACGGACGGCAGCGGGATGCCGATGGCGTCGGGCCGGCTGCTCGGCGACGCTCTGGCCGAGGGCCGGCGCGGGATTGCCCCGCTGGCGATGGCACTGCGCGGCACGCACATGGCGCTGCGCGGCGCGCACACCGCTCTGATCGGCCCCAGGCCCGGCAGGCACCCCGCGGCCGCACGGCTGCACCACGCCGCAAACGGTGCCCTGCCCGGGCACGGAAACATCCGGCCGGGAGCCGGGGGCGCAATGGTGGTGGACCAGTGGACCGGTGAGATTCTCCACGACCCCGACACCGACCCTCCTCTGCTCGGATCACGCGTCCACGCCCGTGCCTCCCGGCTGCGCGGCTACCGCATCGCCTCCCGCAGCGCCCGCCTTGCCTACGGCGCGACCCTGGGTCTGCCCCGCAACATCGGCCGTGCCCACGGCGCGGCATCGCAGTTCACCGAGGACGCCCGGACACAGCTGCGGGTGGCTTCTCTCCAGGTCCGTGAGGACGGCGGGCGGTGGGCGGACGGCGGACGCGCGGTCCGTGACCGCGTCGACCACACCGGGCAGGCCCTCGCTACTGCGTGGCAGGTCCACGACCCCATCGGCTCCGTCCGTGACGCCGCCATCGCGGCGGCCATCCACACCGCCCCGCTCCACACCGGCCGCGCAGGCGGGCCGCGCACCACGATCAGCCGTCTGGACACAGCCGCATCGGCCGGCGCGGAACCTGCCCGCGCGTCTGCCCCGCCTTCAGACCGCCGTCAGGAGTCACCGGGCCAGCCCCGCCGGGCCGGTGCACGGGGCGAAAGCCACGGCCCGGCCTCGACCGACCGGGACCGGCTGCTGGCACTCCTGCAGGCCCCGCGTGCTGCTGGACGCCACCCACGCGAGGACGGCGGCCAGTGAAGGGGTGGAAGAAGCTGGGATGTCTGGGCGTGCTGCTGGCAGTGGCGGCCGTGTGCTGCACCGGGCCCGTCCTGCTCGCCGCCGCAACGGCCAAAAGCCGGACCGGTGGCGGCGGCACGGTCAGCGCGGCGGCGGCCGGGATCCCTGAGCGGATGCTCGCGGGCTATCTCACCGGCGCCGCCCAGGTCACCCGGTACGTCAGCGGGTGCAAGGGCATGCGCTGGCAGATCCTCGCCGGGATCGCCCGCGTCGAATCCGACCACGCCTCCGGCCACCTGGTCGGCGCGGGCGGGGACATCCAGCCGTTCATCGTGGGCCTGCGCCTGGACGGCTCCGGGGCCGGCGGAAACACCACCGCCATCCGCGACACCGACGGCGGCGCCTGGGACAACGACAGCGAATACGAGCGGGCCGTCGGCCCGTTCCAGTTCCTGCCCGAGACCTTCCGCGCCTACGGCAAAGACGGGAACGGGGACGGGGTCATCAGCCCGCACAACGTGGACGACGCCGCTCTGTCGGCGGCCGTCTACCTGTGCGGCAACGGCCGCGACCTGGGCGACCGGGACCAGCTCCGCGCCGCGATCCACACCTACAACCTGTCCTGGGCGTACGTGGACGACGTCATGTCAGGGATCGACCGCTACGACGCCCTCGGCCGCGTCCCCGCCCTCCCGTCCGGAAATGTCGGCGCGGTCATCCAGGCCGCACTGGCCCAGCAGGGGCAGCCCTACTCCTGGGGCGGCGGCGGCCCCTCCGGCCCGACCACCGGGATCTGCTGCTCCCCCGGCGGGCAGGACGGCGGCACCGTCAGCGGCTTCGACTGCTCCGGTCTGACCCAGTACGCCTACGCCAAGGCCGGTATCAACCTCCCCCGCACCGCGGCCGAGCAGGCGAGTGCCGGACGCCGGATCCCTGCCTCAGCCGGCTTCGGCGCCCTGGTCCCCGGTGACCTCATCTTCTACGGCTACAGCGCCACATCCGACTCCACCATCCATCACGTCGGGATCTACCTCGGCGACGGAAAGATGATCAACGCGCCCAGGCCGGGCAAGCAGGTGCAGATCGACCCGGTGACCGCGATGCCCGACTACGCGGGAGGGGCACGGCTCCTGTGACCACCGCCCCCTGGACAGGCGCGCGCCTGATCACCACCGCCGCCGTCCTCACCGCCACCGGAGCCTTCCTGCTCTACACGGGACTGCACAGCGCTGGAACTCCCCCGTCAGCCAGACAGACCCCGCCCGCGGCGATGCCGGTCCGGAGCCCGCACCCGGCACCCATGCTGTCGCCCGTGCGTTCGCCTGCCCCGCCATCTGCCTCGCCGGCAGCGCAGGCCGGAACAGACACCGCGGCCTCCCCGTCAGCCCACGTGCCGGCGTCGTCCGGCAGCGCGCCGAACAGTGGCCCAGCCCCTCGCTTTCAGCAGCTGCCGCCGCCCGGATCCGGACCCGCGGCCGACCCGCTCATCCAGCAGGCCCTCGACCAGGCCAGCAGCCCGGACCTCCCGGCCGCCGACGAGCGGCTGCTGCTCGGACTCGGCCGTACGGCCTGGCTGGCCGAGACCTCCAGCTACAGCCAGGTCCGCATCCAGGCCGCCACCGCCCGCCAGGACGGCACCCCCTCCCGCGCGGTGGTCCGGCTGGTCTGGGCGGGCGCCGACCGAGCCGGGACCCTCCTCGACGGCCGCCCCGCCGCCGTCCACTTCACCCAGACCGGAGACGGATCATGGAACCGCACCACCTGACGGCCTCCGGGGCCTTCAGCTTCGGCGCTGACCTTCTTGACGCCCTCGCGGCCGTCACCGACTGGACGCTGGCCAACCTCTGGTGGCTTGCCCTGATCGCGGCCGCGGTGCTGGCCGGCTGGGAGGCCCTGCAACAGCGCCTGGCCGCCGAGGCCCTCAGCCGCCGGACGTACATGGAACTCGTCCCCACCGCCCAGTTCGATCCGAGCGCGGAGCAGATCTGGCGTCAGGGCATGCAGCTGGTCCGCGCCGCCGGCTCCGGCCCGTGGTGGACGCCGCGGCGGGCCCGGACGCTGCGGCTGCGGCTGCGCGCCGACGGCCACAGGTCCCTCGCCTACCGCATCGAAGCCCCCGCCTCCGCCCGCGCGCTGCTCGCCCAGACCCCCTACGGGGCCCGGGTCCAGGTCAAGGCCGCGGATCCGGTCGCCGACAAGCGGCGCGAGCACACGGTACGGGCGGTGCTGACCCTGCACGGAGAACCCGGGTCACGTCTGCGCGAGGTCCCTCTGGACCCCGATCCGCTCCAGCCGCTGCTCGATGCGGTCGCCGACCTGAACGCCGAGCTGGGCGACCTCGCCGAGGTGTGCGTCGACCTGGCCCCCGCCTCACGCTGGCGACTTGCCGTGTACCGCTTCCACACCGTGCAGCGGGCCCGGGAGAAGTCCCGCCGTGAGGCGCAGCGCGAAGCGCGCTGGCTCGTCCGTCAGCCCGCCGAGAGCCTGCCCGCCTCCGTGGGCCGGCTCCTGGACCCGGCCGAATGGCGCGGCACGCCCCGGGGCCAGATGGTGATGTCACCTCAGCCCCGGCGCGTCGACCGCGACGCAGTCCTCGGCAAGCTCGCCCACTCCCCCGGCCTGGTGCGCGTGCAGGTCCTGGTGCGGTGCGCGTCCGACACGGCCGGGCGGGCGGAGCAGCGTCTGGCCCGGATCGGGGCGGCCATGGACGTGTACGCGGGAGCGTCCCGGCTGGCCGGGCAGGGATGGGCACTGGGACCGCTGAGGATCGGCCCAGACCGGTGGCCGTGGCGCGACCGCTTCGATGCCCGGTGGGCGAGCGGTCTGCTGCGCCCGGCGCGAAGGGGGTGGGCTCACATCGAGGAGCTGGCGGGACTCCTGAAGCCGCCCACCGTCACCGCGCGGGTGAGCCTGCTGGAAAGCGACATGCCGACCTATGCACCCGGTGCGGACCTGCTGCCCCAGGGCTGGCACCGGGGGCCCGACGGCCGCGAGCGGCTGCTGGCCACCCACGAGGACGACACCCTCTTCGAAATCCAGTCCGGCAAGGCCGGATGGGG
This sequence comes from Streptomyces sp. NBC_01276, assembly GCF_041435355.1. Taxonomy (GTDB): domain Bacteria; phylum Actinomycetota; class Actinomycetes; order Streptomycetales; family Streptomycetaceae; genus Streptomyces. Next base: position 38,455 of record NZ_CP108445.1, on the reverse strand, counting down.
CAAAACCATGCGCGCCCAGGTCCACGCCGTCGCCAGCGCCCACAACGGGCGGGGGCTCGCGTTCGTGGACCCGCACGGCGACTCCTTCGCCGACGTCGCCCGCTACCTCGCCCACGACCACCTCATCGACCGGGTCGCGCTGTTCGACCTGACCATCCGCGCCGACACGGACCTCCTGTCCTGCTGGAACCTGCTGGACATGAGTGCCCAGCAGCCGCCGCACGAGGTGACCGCCGCGGTCGTCGGGGCGTTCGCCGGGGCGCTGGGCTGGGGGGACGTCACCGCGCCCCGCGCGCTCACCATCATGACGAAGGCGATCGAGGCTCTCGTCGCCGTCAACACCAGGGCCGTCGCCGCCCAGAGGCCCGAGCAGCAAGCAACGGTGTTCCAGGTCCGGGCGCTGCTGACCGACCCGGCCTTCCGTCAACTCGTGGTGGCCACACTGGACGCAGAAGCGAGGAAGTGGTGGACCGGGAGCTTTCCCGACCTTCCCCGTGATGCGCTGGCGACGGTCCTCAACCCTCTGGAGCGGCTCGGCGCGAGTCCGGTGGTACGGGCCTTCCTCGGATGCCCGGTCAGCGCCTACGACATCCGCCGGGCCATGGACGAGGGCCAGGTGCTGTGGATCTGCCCGCCCGGCACCGGGCCCACCAACTCGCTGCTCATCTCCCTCATCGTCCACGACTTCCTGCGCGCCGGTCTCTCCCGCCGCGACCTGCCCGAGAACCGGCGGCGGCCATTCCGTTTCTACCTGGACGAGATGATCTCCCTCGACCACGGCGAATCGGACGTCCTCGCCCAGATCACCGAGCAACTGCGCAAGTTCGGCTGCCGGATGCACGGCATGACACAGCTCATGCACCGCCTCAGCCCCTCCACCCGCGCCGCCCTGATGCAGAACGCCTCCTGCCTGTCCACGACGGCCGGGTCCGTGGAGGCCATCACACAGATCACCTCCCAGTGGCCGGACACGGTCACCCCCCGCGACATCGCTTCACTGCCCAGGTGGCGGCACTACGCCAGCTTCACCGTCGCCGGCAGGCGGATCGGACCCGTCGCGGTCCGGGGCCCCGAGCTGCGTGAAGTATTCGGCGACCGCGCCCGGCCGGCTCACATCGGGGCGCTGCGCAAAGCCGCACACACCGCCACCTCAGCACTGCCTCTCAGGGAACGGACCGCGCTCGCTCTCGCCCAGGAGGACGCCGTCCGCACCTACCTCACCGGCAGCACACCGACCGACCGCAAGACCACAGGAGAGACGTACGCATGACCACCGCGACCAGGATCCAGCCCTCCACTGAAGACACCCACGCGCACCGGGCCCTCGCTCTGCTTGCTCAGCACCGGCTGCTGACTACCACCCAGCTCCACCAGATGCTCACTCCCCGCTCTGACGCACGCAGGATCCACCGCGTCCTCGTACCGCTCCGCGAGCAGGGCCTGATCAACCACACCACCCTGGGATCCAGCAGCCGCCTCCAAGCGCATTTCCTCACCCCGGACGGTATTGCGATGGTCACGGACTGGCCTGAGCTGCGCGGACGCACCGCCACGCCCATCGTCTCGGCGGCCGCCGCCTCACTGCGTGCCGCACACACTCTCACCGGTGTTCGCGCCCACCTCGCCTTCCTTGCCGACGCCCGCGCCCGCGGCGACGAGTACGAGCCCCTGGACTGGATGCCCGAGGTCACCCACCGCCTCCCCGACACGGGCGGCGAGGACCGGCTCATCGCCGACGCCGTCTTCCACTACACCGCCACCAGCCCCCGGCGCCTGCAGTACCGGGCCTTCGTGGAGATCGACCGCACCACCATGAGCAGCGAACGCCTGGCCCGCAAGCTCATCAGCTACGCCCGCTTCCACGACTACACCCCCCAGTCGCCTGGGCGCCGGGGCACCGTCGCCGACCAGGGCTCCCTGCTCGCCTGGCAGCGTCTCTACCCGCGCTTTCCCCGGATCCTGTTCGTCCTCACCGGTGCCTCCCGCACCACGCTCGCCGCCCGGATCCAGGACCTGCGCAGCATGACCGCCGACCACGACCTCGTCACCCGACTCGCCGCCCACGTCCCCCTCGGCGCCGCCGTCCTCGAAGACATCGAGGAGCACGGACCGCAGGCCGCCGTCTGGACCCCACTGGCCGGTGACGCCGAACCCCGTGGCTGGACCCAGCTGTGAACGTTATTGCGTGGGGGAGGCAGTGGTGAGCAAACCGGTGAGCGGCGAACCCGACGATTACGGAAGCAAAGAACCAGCCAGAGGGATGGAATCCGGCCACGCTGGCGGCAGGCCCGCCGGGGCAGCCGTCATCCGACAGCCGAGGCGTAAGGCTGCACGTCAGAAGGCTTTCCGCATATGACTTTTCGACAATGCTGGGCAAAGCATGACAGTCGGGAACGTGAGCCTCAAGAACCCCGTAGGAGCTGAGGCGTTGTCATCGTAAGGTGCCCAGTACGACGCACCGCTATGAAATAAACACGTTGCACAAGCGATGAGACGGCGCGGCCGGGCTGTTCTGCACGCCCGCCCGCCGAGGTGACCACCGGGGAGATCTCCGTGACAACGGCACGACAGCACTACACCCGCACCGCTCACCGCCGGCTGCTCGCAGCCGCCGCCATCACCGCGACCGTCGCGGTCCTCACGGCTGGCTGCGGCAACGACGGCGGTGACAACAAAGCGGCCTCTGCGAGCCCCAGGGTTACTTCGTCTTCGCCGAGTCCTTCGGTCAGTCCAGTGGACACCGATAAGACAGAGGTACAGACGGCCTACGACCGGTACTGGCGCGTCCTCACTGAGGCCTACGCGAAGTCGGACTCGGCGGGCACGGGCCTGAAGGATGTGGCGAGCGGTTCCGCGTACGCCCAGACGGAGGCCGGTCTTGCGGGGCTCCGCAGCGCAGGGCAGGTCGTCATCGGTGAGGCAAAGCACTCTGGAACCTCTGTCATTTTCAAGGACGGCCAGAAGCTGAAAACTGCGGTGATCACCGACTGCGTTGATGTCGCTCAGTGGAAGCCTGTCGACAAGCAGACCGGCACTGAAGCCCCGCTCCCCCAGACGCGTCTCGTGCGGTATGTCACTGAGCTCACCGCCGAGAAATGGCCCACCGGCTGGGTCGTCATCGAGGAGAAGATCCCGGGACAGGCATGCTGAGAGGTGGTGTCGGTACCGTGCTGGGCGCTTTTGCCCTTGCTGTCGGAGTGGTGCCCGCAGCCCTCGCGGATACCGGCGTGGGCAGGTGTGCCGACAACAGGTTCTGCGTGGAAGTCGGTGTGCCAGCTGTACCCGGAGGCGGCGTGGGAAGAGGCCCTTCGGACGGGGGGAACAGCGGGGCCGGGGGGAGCAGGCCATCAGCCGGGCACATCAGCGACTGGACGGACGATCCGAGCTGCGCAGTTCGTCGGCTAGAACCGCAGCCGCCCGCGGGCAGTGCTCTATGGCAGGGGCACAGCCCAGGTGACGGCGCGATCTACGTCAACCCATGCCTGGGCGCCGGCCCTGACGGCATCAAGAATATGGACATCGCGGGATCAGCATTTTGGTCGCAGAACGCCCCGGCCCCGGCTGTCGATCCGGCTGTCCTGGCGCAACGGGCGGTCGACAGCATGCTCTTGGAAGGTCCGGCGGTCGTCAGCCCGAGGGCTGCGGGCACCTACACGGTGGGCGTGCCTGTGTGGATGTGGGTGAGCCAGAGCCAGACGACGTGGGGGCCCAACTCGGCGTCTGCGTCGGCAGGCGGGATCACCGTCACCGCGACGGCCAGGGTGTCGCGGGTGGTGTGGAGCATGGGTGACGGATCGAGCGTGACCTGTACCGGTCCCGGCACCCCGTATGCGGCTTCGCGCGGTATGGCGGAGTCACCGGACTGCGGCCACCGCTACAAGGCGACGTCGGCCCGCAGCCCCGGCGGCAAGTACCAGGGCACCGCGACGTCCACCTGGAGCATCGACTGGGCAGTGACCGGTGGCGGGCAGACCGGTCAGCTGACCGAGGTCCGCCAGTCGGCGTTCACGGTCGCCGTCGGAGAGCTTCAGGTCGTCGGCCAGTAGCAGGCCCGGCAGCGACAACACTTCCTTCCCATTCTGGAGGCACTGCACGTGAGCACCACCACCACGCCCACGCCCGGCCGGGCGGCTGTTCCGGGGACCGGAGGGACGGGCGGGCCGGGGAATCCGGCGGCCGCGCCGCGCGTCGTGCGTCAGCGGCGCCGCCGGCCGGGCCTGATCGCCCTGTCCGTTGCCCTCATCGCGGCCGGGGGGTTGTCGGGCGCGCTTCTGTTCACCGCGTCCGGGCAGCGGTCCGCCGTGCTGGTGGTAGCGCGGGATGTGCCGGTGGGCACCGCTGTCACCGAGGCAGACCTTGCTCCCGCGTCTCTGGCGCTGGATCCGGCGGTCAAGGCCGTCCCCGTCGCGCGGAAGGGCGAGATGGTCGGCAAGCGCGCCGCCGTCGCCTTGGCGGCCGGCTCCCTTCTGTCCCCCGCGCAGGTCACTTCGTCTTCGCTGGTCCAGGCGGGTGAGCAGTTGGTGGGTGTGGCGCTGAAACCCTCGCAGCTTCCCGCGAGCCGGCTGAGCCCGGGGCAGAAGGTGCTGATCGTGTCGACGCCGGATCCGGCGCAGGCGGCCGCAGCCGCGGCCGGAGGCAAGGCGGGTGAGCCGGCCGGGGCTCCCAAGACGCTGGCCGCGACGGTGGTTGCCGTCGGTGAGGCGGCTCCGGCAACGGGGGTGGCGACGGTGGACGTTGCGGTACCCGCCGCCGATGGCCCCACGCTGGCCGCGCGCGCGGCGACCGGCGCGGTCGCTTTGATCGTCGCGGCGCAGGGCGGCAGCTGATGACGGTGATCGCGCTTGCGGGCGGGCTTGGTGCGCCCGGAGTGACCACGGCCGCGATGGCGCTGCTGATGACGTGGCCGCAGCCGGAAGGGCATCGGGTGATCCTGGCGGAGGCGGACCCGGACGGTGGGGCGATCCTGCCCGGCGCCTTGCAGGGCACCCTCGACAACGCCCACGGCCTGCGGAATCTGGCGGTGGCGGGGCGCCAGGGGCAGCTCGGTGAGGCGTTCTGGCGGCAGCTCGTGGACATCACCGACGCGGGGACCCGCGACCGGCTGGTGCTGCCGGGCCTCTACGATCCCGCGCACGCCTCCGCGATGGAGCCGGTGTGGAAGCCGCTCGCCGGGCTGTTCTCGGGCATCGAGGAGCACGGGCACGACGTGCTGATCGACCTCGGCAGGCGCGGCGCGTTCGGCCCGTCCTCCGTCCTCGCGCAGCGCGCCGACGCTCTGGTGCTGGTCGCCCGGAACACTCTGCGCGGGCTGCAGAGCGCCCAGGTCCGCCTGGACGCATTGCGTGAGCAGCTCGGCACCAGCACCGAAATCGGCATGTTCCTCATCGACAGCGGTCCGTTCTCCAAGGAGGAGGTCCGCGCGAACCTGGGTGTCACGGTGACCGCGGTGCTGCCGTGGCGGCCGAAGGAAGCCGCGGTGCTGTCCGACGGGGCGGAGCAGCCGCGCCGGTTCGAGTCGGGCGAGCTCATGAGGGCGGCCCGTTCGGCCGCTCTGCGGGTGCAGGAGCTGGTGGCGATCCGCCGCTCCCGCCTGGCCCCGCGGCCACCCGCCTCCGGTCTGGGACGGGTGGTGAGCGGTGCGCGCTAACCCTCTCCACAGCAACCCCCAGGTCTCGCTGGAAGCACGCCTCGCGGCCCCGCGCGGTCTCCCCCCGCACCGTATGACTCAGCCTCCCGGGGGAGGGCCGGTGCCCGGCGCGGCCGTACCCGTGGATCCGCGCGCCGGCTTCCCCTCCCAGGCCGTGGCCAGCGCACCGGCCGCCGTGGACTACACGGCGGTCCGGCTGATCAAGAAGGAGGTCGGGGAGCGGCTCACCGAGATGCTGCGCAGCCGGCCGGGCATGAGCCTGGCCGCGCAGGAGCAGCAGGGCCGCCACCTGATCAACGAGCAGGTGGCGGTGTGGTCGGATGCCGAGGCCGTCAAGCGGGGTTTCGCGACGTCGGCCAGTGAGGACGCGGCGACCGCTCAGGCCGTGTTCGACCTCCAGTTCCGGGCCGGTCGTCTCCAGCAGCATCTCGACAACCCGCTGGTCGAGAACATCTTCATCAACGGGCACACGCGCACGTGGCTGGACTTCACCGACGGGCGCCGCGTGGAGGTCGCGCCGGTGGCGGACTCCGACGAGGAGCTGCGTGAACTCCTGCGCGACCTCGCGCGGCGCACGACCGGTCAGAACGAGCGCTCCCTGTCGACGGCGGATCCGTTCCTCGCGCTGCGTCTGGCGGACGGGTCCCGTCTGCAGGCGGTCACCGATGTCACCCCGGGCACGTTCGTGACGATCCGCCGGCACACGATGCGGCATGCGGACCTGCCCGAGCTGGTGGCGCGCGGGATGCTGGACAGCACCCTGGAGTCGTTCCTGCGGGCCTGCGTGCGCGCGGAGAAAAACGTGATGATCGTCGGTGGTCAGGCGGCCGGGAAGACGACGCTGCTGCGGGCGCTCCTTCGGGAGATCGATCCCGACGAGCGGTTCGCGACCCTGGAGACCGAACACGAATTGTTCGCCCACGAGAACGGGTACCACCGCCAGGTCGTGCCGATGGAGGCCCGCGAGTCCAACGGGGAGATGGTCGGCGGGCAGGCCGCCGGCGCGATCTCCCTCATGGACCTGATGTACCGGGCGCTGCGCATGACGCTGACGCGGATCGTCGTCGGTGAGGTCCGCGGCCCCGAGATCGTCGCGATGCTGCAGGCGATGACGAACGGTGCGGGCGGCAACCTGTGCACCCTGCACGCCATCCGTCCCAGCGTCGTGTTCGACCGGATCGCCGAGCTGTATCTCCTCGCGCAGGCCAACATGTCGGAGGCTCTGGCCTACCGGCAGGCCGCGAACGGGCTGCACTTCATCGTGTTCGTGTCCTCCATCGATGAGACCAAGATCGGCGGGCACCGTCATCGTTTCGTCTCCCACGTCCTGGAGGTCACCGGGATCGGCGAGGGCGGGCGCCCGGACACCAACCAGATCTTCGGGCCGCGCCCGGAGTGGGGTGAGCACCGCGGGGTGCCGCTCATGCTCCCCCGCTGCATCAACGACCTGAGGCGCGTGGGCTTCGATCCCGCGCTGCTGTCCGAGCCGGGCGGTGCCTGGCCGGCAGCCCTGCCGCTGATGATCACGGAGGACGTCCGGTGACAACGCTGCTGCTGTGGGTGGTGGCCGGCCTCGCCGTCACCGGCGGCCTGGTGGGACTGGTCGCCGGGGTCATCGGTACCACCACGCCCAAGGGGCCCACGCTGGCCGCCCGGATAAGGGCCGGGCGTCAGCTGGCGGGCCGCGACGAGCAGATGGCCCGCCGTACCCGGCTGGTCGTCGGCGCGGTTGCCGGGATCGTGCTGTGGCTGGTCACAGGCGTGTTCGTGGCGGGAGCGATGCTGCTCCTGGCCGTGACTGGCGTGCCGTGGCTGCTCTCGCCCACGAAGTCCGCGACCGCGCGGATCGCGAAACTGGAGTCGCTCGGAGACTGGACGCAGCGCCTGGCCAACGTGCTCCGCCTCGGGCGGGGCCTGGACGAAGCCCTGCACATCTCCCGCAAGGGCTGCCCGGAGGCCATCGCAGAGGAGGTCGCCGACCTGGTCGACCGGCTCCAGGTGGGATGGCGGCCGACGGACGCCCTGCGCGAGTTCGGTGACGCCCTGAACGATGTGACCGCGGACAAGGTGGTGGCCGCCCTGATCCTGTCGGCCGCCGACCGCGGCCCCGGCCTCGCCCAGGCCCTGGACGACCTCGCCGAGTCCGTCCACGAGGAAGTCGCCCGCAGGCGTGCGATCGAGGCCGACCGGGCCAAGCCACGCACGACGATGCGGTGGATGACGATCATCACCCTCGGCGTCATCGGTGCCGGCTTCCTCATCCCCTCCTACACCGCTCCCTACGGCACCATGCTGGGCCAGCTGGTCCTGGCGGCCCTGCTGGCCGGGTTCGTGGGCGTCCTGGCGATGATGCGGCAGATCGCCGACACCAAGCCCGTTCCCCGCTTCCTGATCACCGACCCCCGCAGCGCCGTCTCCCCCGCCCCCCTCCCCGACGACGAACCCACAGCCGGGGCCGGGGCAACGAGTGCGGAGGTGACCGCATGATGCCGGTAGCCGCGATCCTGTCCGGCGCGGCCATCGGAGCCGGCTGCGCACTCCTGGTCCGCGAAGTCCTGCGCCCCGCGCCCGCGCTCGGGCCCGCGCTGCGCCGCCTCAACCAGCCCGCACCGCCCCCGCGCCCCGACGGCGAGAGCGCCGACCGCGACGAGCGGTGGGGACAGTGGCTCGTCGAGCGGATGACGGACGTACCCGGCGTACGGATCCCCTACAAGGACCTCGCCCTGACCGGCACCACCCCCGCCCGGTTCATGCTGACCAAGGTCGCCCTGGCCGGCGGAGGGCTGCTGCTGCCACCGCTGTCCACCATCCCGCTGCTGCTCCTCGGCGTGCCGCTCTACCTGCCCGCGATCGTCGGGATCCTGGCCGCGGTCGTGCTCTGGTTCGCCCCCGACCTCGCCACCCGGGACAAAGCCAAACGCGCCCGCAGCGAGTTCGCGCACGCCATGGCCGCCTACCTCGACCTCGTCGCGCTGCGCCGGGCCGGGAACGTCTCCGCCGAGCAGGCCATGGAACAGGCCGCCCAGGTCGGCGAAGGCTGGGCCTTCCAGCGGATCCGGGGAGCGCTGGCGCAGTCCCGGGTCGACAAGGTCGCGCACTGGGAATCCCTGGCCCGTCTGACCGCAGAACTCGACCTGCCCGTCCTGGACGACCTCGCCGCGATCATGCGGCAGTCCGCCGACGACGGCGCCTCCGTCTACTCCACCCTCCGCTCCCGCGCAAAGAACCTGCGCACCGAGCTCCTGGCCGATCAGGCAGCAGAAGCCAACTCCAACAGCGAGAAGATGACCGCCCCCGGCGCGCTCCTCGCCGTCCTGGTCATGCTGCTGATCGCCTTCCCCGCCATCATCCGCATGCTCACCACCTGACCCACGCAAGGGAATCCCACATGACGAAGCTGGCCATCCGCCTGTCCCTCGCCGCCAAAGCCCACTGGGAGAAGATCCAGGCCCACAGCCGCGGCGACCAGGACCGGGGCGACATCTCCATCACGACGATCATCATCTGGACTGCTGCCGTTGCCGGTGCTCTCGCCATCGCCGGGACGATCGCGGTCGTCGTCGTCAAGTACCAGGGCAAGCTCAGCGGGATCTGACAGGCCCGGCGGACGCGAGCAGGCGGCGAAGGGGATGCGGTGAAGAGCACGGCGGGCAATGACTCGCAGAAGGCCGAGGCGGGGCAGGCGGATCCGGAACGGGCCGAGGGCCGAGTCCGGCGCCCCTGGGACCGGGGGGAGGCATCGATCCAGATGGCGATCGTGTTCCCGTTCGTCATCCTGATCACCGTCGCTGTGGTCCAGGCGTCCATGTGGGTCTTCGCCCGGAACATCGCGCTCACCGCCGCCCGTGAAGGGGTCGCCGCAGCCCGCACCTACCAGGCCCCGGAAGGCGCGGGCGCGGCCCGAGCCCGGGAAACCCTGGACCGCATCGCCGGTGACAGCCTCGGGCAGGCCACGGTCAGCACCTCGGGCAGCACCGCCACCGAGGTCCGCGTCACCGTCACCGGACAAGCCCCCTCACTGATTCCGGGCCTGTCCGGACTGAGCGTGTCCCAGTCGGCCGGTGCCCCACGCGAACGGTGGACAACCCCATGACCCACCACCTGCCGCCGGCCACCACGAGCTGGAGCCGCCTGGGCACACGGCTGCGCGAGGACCGGGGCAGCGAGTCCATCGCGGCCGCGATCGTCACCCCGCTGCTGCTGATGCTGCTCTGCCTGGCCATCGCGGGCGGACGCATCGTCACCTCCGGCGCGAAGATCGACGCCGCCGCCGAGGACGCCGCCCGCGCCGCCTCCATCTCCCGCACCTACTCAGGCGCCCAAGCCGAAGCATCCGGAGCTGCCGCGCGCTCCCTCGCCGACCAGGGCATCCACTGCACCTCGACCCACACCAGCGTCGACGCCTCCGGGCTGGCCGTACCGCTCGGCGACGTCGGCACCGTGACAGTCACCATCTCCTGCACCGTGCCCCTGTCCGACCTACTGATCCCCGGCATCCCCGGATCCAAGACACTGACCAGCACTTTCACCTCGGTAGTGGACGCCTACCGCTCCCGGGAGGGATAACCACATGCCCACACCGGACCCCGCCACCGCCCCGCCCGCCCCCGGCCTGTCCCCGGCCCCCGCCGCACCGCGGCGGCGGGTACGGCGGAGCCTGCGCGACGACGAAGGCGGCATCGCGATCTATACCGCGATCGTCACCGTGGCCCTGCTGGGCATCATCGGCCTGGCCATCGACGGCAGCGGGAAACTCCGCGCCACCGAACGCGCCGACGCCATCGCCATGGAGGCCGCCCGCGCCGCAGGGCAGGCCATCGACCCCGCCGCCGCGATCACCGGCCAGCAGGTCCGTGCCGACCCCGCGGCCGCGCAGGCCGCAGCCCAGGCCTACCTCGCACGCGCCGGCACCCGCGGCAGCACTGCCCTGTCCGGGGACGGAACCGAGCTCACCGTGACCGTCCACGACACCTACAACACGAAATTCCTCGCGGTCGCCGGGATCGGGTCCATGAACGTGACCGGCCACGGCACCGCCCGCCTCCTGCACGGCATCACCCAACCCCAGTAGCCCGCTTCGCCCGCGCACGAAGGACCCGCCCATGAGCCAGCCCACCCCCGGCCCCGCCCCCCGGCCCCGCCCCGGGCGCGGGCGCGCCCAGACGGCGGCCGCCCTCGTGCGCGGCCTGCTCTCCCTGACCATCCTCGCCGCCCTCCTGGCCGGCCTGCCGATCCTGCTGTGGTGGGCCACCACCCAGGTAGGACCGCCCGGCACCACCGCACTGGCGAACCTGCTGTCCACCGACGACTCCGGACAGGTCTTCCTGCTGCTCCTCGCCGCCGCCGGCTGGATCGGCTGGGGCCTGTTCGCCATCGCGGTCCTGCTGGAGATCCCCGCCCAGCTGCGCGGCCGCAGCGCCCCGCACATCCGGGGCCTGGTAGGGCAGCGGGCCGCCGCAACGCTGGTCGGGGCCGTCCTGCTGGCCCTGCCCGCCGGAACTGCCCTTGCTGTGCCCGCCGCACCCGCCCAGGCCGCGCCGGTGAGTGCCAGCGCGACCCCCGTACCCGGCACGGACGCCAACGCGGCCACGGCCGCGGGTGCCGCAGCGGCCGAGAGCGCGGGGGCCGGGGTGGTGACGCACACGGTGCGGGATGTCCGGCCGGCCGAGAGCCTGTGGTCGATCGCCGAGACCGCGATGGGGAACGGATCGCGGTGGGAGGAGATCGCCGCCCTCAACGAGGGCCACGTGATGGCCGACGGTGCGGTCTTCCGTGCCGACCAGCCGATCCAGCCTGGATGGGTCCTCACCCTCCCCCGCGATGCCGCCCTACCCGCGCCCACAAACCTCCGCGCCCAGGGCGAGCACGGCAACGCTGTCGCCACTGAAGCCGCAGGGACGCAGTACACCGTCCGCGCGGGAGAGAGCCTCTCCTCCATCGCCCACGAGCACCTCGGCAGCCCCGACCGGTACCCAGAGGTGTTCGAGCTGAACAAGGGCACGCCTCTGCCCGGCGGCGGGACGTTCACCGACCCGAACCTGATCTACCCCGGCCAGCAACTCACCCTCCCCCCGGCTCTCACTCCTGCATCGCCGCAGTTCCCGTCCGGCAACGACACCACCCCGCCCGCTGCACCGGCGTCACCCGCTCCCACCGTCAAGCCCGCCACCCCGTCGGCGGTGACACCCACCCCCGGCCCCACGGCGATCGCTTCGGCACCGAGCCCGGCAACCGCGAACACCACGACGCTGGCCCCCACCGCCAGCCCGAACCCCGGCCAGGTCCCCAAGCAGGCCACGCCGCCATCCGCGGCCAGCCCGGCCGCCTCCCCGGCCACCACAGCCGCCACCACCGCGGCGCCGGACACAGCCGAGGGCGCCGCGACCTCGCACCGGGTGAACTGGGCGCTGGTCGCCGGGATCGGTACGCTGCTCGCCGCCTCCCTCGCCGGAGCGCTCGGAGTACGGCGGATCCTGCAGCAGCGGGCCCGCCGCGCGGGCGAGACCATCGCCCAGGACGACGATCCCACCAACGTCGAGCAGGTTCTCGCCGCGGTCGCCGAACCAGAGGGCGTAGAGCTCCTCGACCGCGTCCTGCGCGCCCTCGCCCACCATGCCGCCGCCGACCACAGGGATCTGCCCGCGCTGCGCGGCGCACGGCTCTCCGCCGAGGGCGTGGCGCTGCTGCTGGACGAACCCGCCGACCCTGTCACCCCGTTCACCGCCGGCCCGGACAGCCGCACCTGGGTCCTCGACAACGAGGCCGTCCTCCCCCGCGCCGACGACCTCGCCGACGTCCACGCCCCGTATCCCGGCCTGGTCACGCTCGGCGCCGACGACACCGGTCTGCTGCTGGCCGACCTCACCACCTGCCGGATCCTGCTTCTGGACGGCAGCCCCGAGGAGGTCCTCGAAGTCGCCCGCGCCCTGGCCCTGGAGCTCGGGACGAGCGGGTGGACCGACTATGCAGAGATCCTGACCGCCGGACTCGGCAGCCGCCTGTCCGGACTCCTCCCGCAGGGCCGGATCCGCACCATGCCCCACCTGGCGGCCGTCGCCACCGACCTCGGTGAACTCCTCGTGGAAGCCCACCAGTCCGGGGAGCAGGTCCTGCCCTGGCTGATGATCGGCGCTGGCGACCACACCGAGCAGGACCTCGCCCTCCTCGCCGACGCCATCGCCTCCGCCCGCGACCTGAAGACTGCTGTCGTCCTGCCCGCCACCCCCCATGCCCGCCTGGTGTTCCCGCACGCGGAGATCCTCGACGCCGCACGCGACCAGGACGGCGTCCTGGCCTCGCTGGAGACACCGGTCACCCTGCAGCGCGTGAGCGACGAGCAGTACCGGCAGTACGTCCACGCCCTGCAGGTCGCCGTCCAGGACGCCGAGCCGGCCACCGGGGCATGGGAGTTCGCCGAGAGCCACCAGCAGCCGGCCGCCTCGGGGCTGCCCCTAAGCGTGCACGTCACCAGCGACGACGCCCAGGACCCGGGCAACCCATTCCCCTCACTCCTCGCCAGCCCCACAGGAACAGCCACCACCGACACCGCGGACTCCGAAGCCAAGGCCGAGGACGACGCTGCCGCCGGTGACACCGGTGGCCGTGAGGAAAGGGAGCAGAGCCCAGCCGCCGCGCCCGTGCCCGCGCCGCTCCTCCAGCAGACAGCCGGCCACAACCCCGGTACACGCCCGCAGCCGGGCCCGGCCGGAGCCGAGGCCACCGCCGACTCGGTCCGTATCGACATGCTCGGCACGCTGCGCATCACCGGCGGTACGGGATCCGCCCACGCACCACGCACCACCGCCGTCGCCGCCCTCATCCACCTCCGCCCCGGACGCAGCGCCGACTATCTGTGCACGGCCATCGACCCCGTCACCCCCTGGTCGGTCCGCACCCTGCAGTCACGCCTCTCCGAACTCCGCGCCGAAATCGGCACCACCCCGGACGGGCTCCCCCTGCTGCCCCGGCCCAAGAACGGCGCCTACACCTTCCACCCCTCGGTTACCTCCGACTGGCAGGAATTCCAGGACCTGGCCTCCCACGGACTCGCAGCCGGCCCGCAGACCGGCATCGCCTACCTCGAAGCGGCCATGGCCCTCGTACGCGGAAAGCCCTTCGACGGCCGCACCCTGCCCTGGGCCGACGCCGTCACCCAGGAAATGCTGTCCCGGATCACCGACACCGCCCACACCCTCGCCCGCTGGCACACCGACGGCGACACCCCCGACCTCGACGCCGCCCGCCGCACCGTCCTCCACGCCCTCGACATCGAGGAAACCTCCGAGGTCCTCTACCGCGACCTCCTGCACATCGAATGGGCCGCCGACAACCACCACGCCATCCGCAAAACGGTCGCCCGCCTCCAGCAGATGGCCCGCACCTACGACATCACCCTCGACGGCCCCACCGAAGACACGATCGACCGCGTCCTCACACCCCGCGCCGCCCTCACCAAAACTCCCTGACCCGTCACGACATGCACGTGGGGGCCTGCCGACGCAGGCCCCCACAACAGGCTCGGAAGAGATCAGATCAACGCCGCTACCGCATGCCGGGCAGCAGCCAGAACCTCCGCACGGGCCGCGGCCTCCCCTGCCGGCGGCCGGGTCATCCACTCCAGTCGCACCTCGGCGACTGCCGCACACACCGCGCGCACCTCCGCGGCCATCCCCTCAGGGAGAGCAGACCGATCAGGTCCCGTCACCAGCACCGGCCCGTAGAAGCCGTACGAGATCTCCATCCCCCGCCACTGCGACGCCAGCACCCAGGCAGCCAGGTTCATGGGCAGCCCCTCAGCTGCCCCATTGCCGTGCACATGAAGGTGCGCCTTCCGGTGGTAGATCGCCCGGTCCGCAGGGCCGCCAACCACCTCCCTCACCTGAGCCGAGCATGCTGCATCGTCATCCGCCCACGGCAGTACGACGACCGCCCCATCTACGTCGATCCGTAGCGCTGTCCCCACGGTGACCTCCATGTCAACAACTCCTTTGCCTGAGTCCCTCAGCTGGCGGGATTCGTCATCTGCGGCGCTCACCGGCCGCTCCCAGTACCATCCTCGGTCTCGCGGCCGGTGAGCTGATTGGCAAGCCGCTTCACCTTCCGGCGGACTTGCTCGCCGACCTTCTCCGGCTTCAGGAAGCCGGCGATTCGAGCGGCTTCGGGCCAGCTTGCGACCCCTGGACGGCTGCGTGCGATGGCCACCACGCGCTCTTCCTCGGTGAGGTTCTTCAGGATCTCGATCAGGCGTAGGTCGTTGAATCCCTCGAAGCCGCTGTCGGCGGCGGGCTGCCCGGAGAGCACGTCGTACAGCCCGCGCCGCTGCACACGGCGCTGGCTTTGCGTTCTCGGTGCGCGTACCGAATCCCGCCTCGCCCCGGCCTCGGGTACTGGCCGTGCGACTGATCAGAAGAGCTGGAGTTCCTCGTCGCCTGTTGGTTCGGCGTCCTCGAACATCGGCAGCAGCAGATCCGAACCCGTCGGGATGAGGCGACCTGAGGCGATGCAGGAGATCGGTGGAAGGCCGTGGCGGCGGTTCTGGGGGCCCGGCGGGTCGTGCCGGGCCAGGTGACGGGTGTCCGGGCTCACGGCGACGGAGCGACGGCAGGCAGGGCAGGCGATACGCAGCCAAGAGGGCATGGCGAAGTTCCCTTCGTCGAAGGCAGGTTGAAGAGGTACGTCCCCGAGAACCGGGGTGTGTTTGGAGAGTAGGAGCGCCGACTGGACCTGGCGACGGCCATGTGCAAAAGCCGACACAGGCGCGTTGTCGCAGGTGAAAGGCAGTTCCAGGCACCGCGAGGTAGAGCAGGGTCGAGATAGGTCGAGAACGCTCTAGAACGCTCTAAGCCGCCGCAGTAGGGGATGACCAGATCGCGACCTCGGGCGGTCGCCGCCACACACGGAGCAGGTTTCGGGCACGACGAAGATCCTTTCCATGGCGGCCTAGCGGTGGATCGGCCGGATTCGGCCTGCTGAATGGAGAGTAGAGCGTGGCGCTGAACCGGGTCGAACAGCTCCTCCGGAACCCGCCATGAGCGCTGTTTGCGCTGATGGATTCCCTTGTGGAGCCGATCTGTTCTGGTCGGACGGCGAACTGTGGCTAACCAGGGGGCAACCATGACTAACTACGCCGACCAACCCCACGGCGGGATTGGCTGGTTCTCCCTGCCTGACGGGAGTGTGGCAGAGCGGCCACGCAAGGCGAAGCGGCTCGGACTTGTCCCGGCCACGCATTCGGCGCGGCATCCAGCAGGCTTCCGCGTGGAACCGCACGGAACCGCACGGAACCGCATGGAACCGCACGGAACCGCACGGAACCGCGTCACGGCAGGCGCCGGGAACATGTCTGGTTAGGGCTGCCTGGCAGTAGGGGGGGCGGGCCCCTCGTTACATGTGCCGTTGCCCCGGCGATGGCCGAGTCGTTCCGCGCGAGGGTCGGAGACGAGCGACGGTCCGCGATGCGGCGTGTGCTACATCGCCTGAGCCCACAGAATCAGCAACGTCACCGCCCCGGCGCCGAGCTTGAAGGCGGCGCCCTGGAGGGCGGACTGCCCGGCGCTGTGAAGAAGTCGGCTGAGTGCGCTCTTCGGCGCTGGCGGGGTGTTTTTAGGCATGGCGGAGATCCCTTCGGTGAAGGCGTGGCTGTGACTGGGATACGGGCCGGATCCGGCCTGGTGCAGCGAGAGTAGGGCTCGGCCGCCGAGGGCATCGGGCACAGCCATCGGAAGTCGCCAGCAGCACTGCATGGCCCCTGACCAGGGGATGAGGGCGCGAGAACGTAGTCAGGGTGTAGCCAGAGCGTAGTGAGAATGCGCGCCGAAATGGCCGGTTCGTGACTCTGTGGGCACGTACTCCACTCAGCAGCCGTTTTCAGGCACGACGAAGTCCCCTTTCAGTGGATATGGAAGTGATCGGAGCTGCCGGATCCGGCTCGGCATCTGGAGAGTAGGGCCAGTAAGCCAGCGACCAAAGGACGCGTGACGAAAACTGCCACGGGCAACGTTCCACCTGGTCAAGTCGGTGCTGTCTCCCGAGAATGGGCACTCAATCGCACTCAATGTCACTCAAGGCAAGATGACGCAAGGTAAGTCGGTTGGCGGTTTGGCTTGTTCTGTTTGCCTGAGGGGAGTCTGGCACGGCGATCCGCCGCGGCGAAGCGCCCTGGAGTGAGGCTGCGGGGACTCCGGGTTCCACGAGCCCGGGTGATGCTCTCCTTCAGATGTGGGGCAAGTTGCACCCACTCGTCGTTCGTAAGGTCACCCCGCCCTGCGGCCGACACAGGTATACCGGTCAATGATCAAGCGGGGGCCACACGGGGCCCGATAGACCAAGACCCCCCGCACGTCTGGCGTACGGGGGCTCCGGTTCTACGGCTGGGTCAGGCTTCAGTGCCGATGGCCTTGCGGGCCGCCTTCTTGGCGGCTTCCACGCGTCGCTGGACCTTGATGATCTCCGCCTCGATCGCCTCGGCCTGGTCCAGGACTGCGGCAGGGTTCTCTTGGACCAACTGCTCGATGCGCTTGGGCGCGAGCACCTTGTAGGCGTCAGCGAAGGCCAGGCGGCTCGCCGCGTCGGCGGCCGTAGCGGGCGCAGGGGGTGCCGGCTGCGGGGCGGGGGTCTCTGCGGGGGGCAGAAGTCCGAGGTCACGTGCTGCCGTGGTCAGGGAGGCCGCGGACAGTTTGCCGGTGTCCTTGGCGGCCTGGAGTACCAGGCCGGCCGCTTCCGGATCGGCCTTGTACAGGGGAGCCAGGACAGCGGCTTGAGAGGCCACCACGGGGGTTGAGGTCTCCTCGATGAGCGGGGCCAGCACCCGGATGTCGTTGGCCGCCCCGATCAGGTCGTACACGTACTGCCGCTTGACGCCCAACGACTCGGCGTAATCCCCGACGGTTAGGCCGCGGTGCTCATGGGCACGCCGGTCGAGCAGCAGCTGCAGCAGTTCCCCCTTGAGGACGCTGCCCCGCATCTTGGCGAGCTGGAAGCTGCGGACTTCCGCGCGGTCCGCGTCCCAGTAGGCCGCTTCAAGGGTCTCGACCTGCTTGGCCTCGTCCATCCCCTCCAGGGCGGACGTCTCGAACGAGGGCGGCATCAGGGCCGGAGCGGCGACAGTGGGGACCTCGGCCGGCTGGAACTGTGCAGGCAGGGCTGGATCCCGGTTCGCGTCGGCCGCCCGCGGGACGCGGCTCGCACGCTGAGTGGTCTCGGCCTCCAGGCTTGCGATCCCCTGGGCGACAAGGTTCTTCTTGCTCATTCGGCCACCCCTGCAGCGGAGAGGATGTCGTCGTACGCCTTCATGAGCGCAGCCGCTTCTTTGCCCGTCTGGGTGGTGATCGGGACCTTGGCGAAGCGGGTCTGCTGGCGGATCGAGTAGCGGGGGATGGCGAGGTCGTCGCGGTAGAGGGGGCCGTAGGTGTCCGCGAGGAACTTCCCGATGGCGTCGCCGAGGGTGCTTTTGCCGCCGGGCACGATGCTGGGCACAATGCCGACCACTTGAAGGCTGGGGTTGTAGGTCTCCTGGACCTGCCGAATCGTGTCGAGTGCTTCGCGGGCGCCGATCCGGCCGTCCTCGTCGAGCGTGGCGGGGATGACCACGTGGGTGGCTGCCGTCAGTCCTGCGACGACCAGCTTGCCGCCAGCGCGGGGCGGAAGGTCTATCACCGCAAGGTCCTTGTCCTTCACGACCCCGTCCAGGCCGTTCCGCAGCCGGAACTCGATGCCGGTGGACTGGTCCGTCTCGCGGTGGGCAAGGGCCCGCTCGGCGGCCAGGACGCGGATGCCCGACCAGGCCTCGGAGGCCTCCAGCAGGACGTCGGCTGCCAGACCCTTTTCGCCCTTGGGGTCAGCTGCCAGGAGGTCGTTGAGGCTGCACGGCAGCGCCTCGGGGTCGAGACCTAGTTCAGAGGTGAGGGTGCCACGAGGGTCCAAGTCCGTGGCGTATACGGTCCCGATTTTGCCGGCGAGGGCGCGGCGGCGGGCCGTTGCGGCCATGCCTGCGGCCAGCGCGCTTTTCCCCACCCCGCCCTTCTCGCTGTACGACGCTACGCGCTTGCCTGACATGCCCGCCCTCTCTGAAAATCCCATGGTGTATGGCCCGCAGCGTACCCTCTGGCTTCACGTGGCCCGGCGCCGGATTTGGAGTGTCAGAATTTTCTGACACCTGTTTTTTGCCTCGCGCGTGTGCTCGGCATCGGTCGGCTTCGGCCTGCGACTGTGCCATACCGCAGGTACGGCCGATTACCTCAGAGCATCCTCAACTGCCCTGCGCCCGGTGTGGCAGTCGCCCACCATGTGGGAGTCGACTGCGGTCGAGGTGGCCCGGGGGTGTGCTGGACGTGGGACGAATCCGGGTCAGCAGTTGGGCGGCATCGGGTCGGTGCCCTGCCGCGCGTGGGGGCATTGTGCGGTGTCCTCGGCCTGGGCGAGGGGGATGTGCGGGGTGGTCGTCGAACCTTCGGCAGAGGCGGCGAGCAGGGCGTGCATGGCGGCTGAATAACGGTCGAGGTCCGCAGCCCATTCGGGGATCGCCAGGTACTGAAAGGTGCTGATCGCCACGGCGGCCGCGCCGGCTGCCCCGTCCGGTGTGATGCCGCCGACGCGCGCCCACTGGTCCCACATCGCATCCCCGGTCAGCCGGCCAAGGATCTGCGGCTCGCACGCCGCGCGCTGCAACAGCACGCCGAGGACGCCGGAGGCCTTCGTGCAGCTGCGCACCGCCGCGCACAGCTTCCTGTCCTCGGCCGACTCGATGGCGCGCACCATCCCGGCCATGCCTTCGGCCATGGGCGACTGCGCCATCAGGTCCGTCCCGGCGAGTTCAGCCTCCTGGTGCGCCTTGCGGATGTACTCGATCATCTCGGCGTGCTCCGGCCACGCCTTCTTCCACGACTTCAGCAGGTCGTCCATCCCGACGTCGGCTGCTCCGCCGAGCAGTAGCCGGGCTCCGGGTTCCACAAGAGCCCGGTCGAAGATGTTCGGGACGGCGGTCGCGGGCGAGCGGGGCAATTGGATACCTGCGGCGGCTGCGCCATCGCGCAGGAGCCCGTCGAAGTCCCGGCGGGGAGACCGAAGGTTGGCCGTCATCCGGGCGGCCGCGTCCTGGCGGGCCTGGAAGGCCTGGTTTGAATCACCCGCGGGGAGTTGCTCGATGCCTGCCCGTGCCAATGGCCGTTTGATGGTGGTGACCAGGGCGGCCCGGAGCCTCTGGGCGCTGTCCGGGGTGTCATCGATAGCCCAGAAGACCCAGCCCAGCCACCCGATGCTGCGGCCGGCGCGGGCAGTGTGCGCCAGCCACACGGCCCGGGTCAGGATCTTGGGCTTGAGGGTGGAGGAGTCGGGCTCGAACCATTCCGCGGCTTTGGGCAGCCAGATCTGTTGTTGCCACCGTTCGATCTGTGTGGGGGTGGCTGTCTCCCCGTGCTCCTCGATGGCGCTGACGAGGGCGATGTGGGCGGCGGAAGGCTGTGTACGGGCCATGGTCAGTTCCTCTGGTCGTTTCCGGTGACGAGGACGGAGTACACGGCGGCCGCAGTTCCCACAGCGCCCGCCCAGGCGTCGCTGTGTGCGGCTGCGACGGCAGCGGCGGCCGCGAAGAGCAGTGCCAACAGGGACGGGGCGCCGCCGCCTTCTGGGGCAAGCTGGTTGGTGTTCACGGGCTTGGTCCTCCGGTGCTCGCTGCCGAACCGTTCGGCAGCGTCTCCATGACGCCATGCCTGCTCCAGTGAAACGGGGAAAACCTCGCGGGGAAGCCGGGACCGCCCGTTCCTCGCCTTCGTTGGGATCGCCGCAGCCCTGGACGCTGTCCGGCAACGCGGATACGGAGCGGCCTACAGGTTCACGTCGATGTAGTCGATGTCCGTGAACTCCACCAGCAGCTGCTGGGCACGGCCGCCACTGTCCTTGAAGTAGACCTCTTGCAGTCCCTCGGCAGCGATCCGCTGCAACTCGGCCTCGGCGGCGCCGGCATCCTGGGCTGCCAGCAGCCGGCCCGCGAACTCGGGAGGCAGGTGCTGGGTGATGCGCCGCATCCGGCCGTCGTCCGTCGTCCCGGGGGCTGCGGTGAACCCGAAACGGGCGCGGGTCTCGATGACCAGGCCGGTGGACTTCGCGGCCTGGTCCCGGGCGCGCTTGCGCACCAGGGGCTGCCACCGGCGCCTCACCTCGGCCCGCATCCGCTCCGCAAGCGCAGGCTTGGGCTGCTTGATCTGATCTTTCACGTAGCGCTCCACCGTGCGCTGCGAGATGCCCAGCAGGGCGGCCACGGCCTTGCTGGAGCCTTTGTGCTGCTTGACCAGGTAGCGCATCTGCGCGCCCGCGCTGCGCGGGATCGGCCGGGTGAACGCGGCTTCCCCTGCGCGGTCCAGGCTGTCTCCGACGACCCCCATGACCCCTCCGATTCCTTCCCATCCCGGGAAACGTTTCATGATCCTCTACTGGTGGTGCGGTCGGGCAGCAACCCCGCACGACGGGACCGCTGGAGCCGACTTCCCCGTCGGGGTCCGTACGGTAGAACTGCACGGGGCGGGGCCCGTGGCGATTCCAGCGCCGCGGGCCCCGCTTGGCCCTCTCCGCACCCTGCGCCTCATTCGCCACGGAAGCTGCGTATCAGAGTCAGCCAGGGTTCGACAGCTGACGCGAAAGCCCCTGTGGGAAGCGGGAACATGGCTGCTTCCCTTGATGGCAAGGCAACTCATCAGCAGCCGACGGGGGACCACATGCACAAGCGTCGCACTTTCGGTGCAGCCGTGATCATGGCTGTCACCCTCCTAGGAGCCACACCAGTCACAGCAAGCGCCGCACCCAGCAAGTGCGGTTCGTACGCCTCCCAATCCGACCTGCACGCGTGGGGCTGGTGTGATGGCGGCACCGGGCAGTTCCGCGTGGTGGCGAACTGCGTCGGCAGGGACCAGTGGGGGAATGAGTTCGGTCTGTGGCAGCCCGGTCCCTGGACGACGACGGGACCCAGCAGGTATTCCAACGCCTGGTGCGGAAGCGACGATTTCTACATCATCCGCGGAACCTGGATCGAGACCAGGTAGCACGTTCTTCATCAACGCGGTATCCACCGCAGCTTGTCGGCGGCCCCTCGTGTTGGGCCGTACGGTAGAAACGGGGCGGGGCCCGCGGCGATTCCAGCGCCGCGGGCCCCGCTCTATGTCGTGCTGGCCGGTCACCCGCCGGCCTCCGGGTCGTAGTCGGTGAACTGGCCGCACCAGTGGAGCGTCCGCCCGGCCGGCAGGGTCTCCGGGGCGAGGCCCCGCAGCCACTCGTCCTCGGCCGTCTCCCGGTGCTGCTCGCAGGCGTACACGGTGAGGTCCAGGCTCATGTCGTCCTCGTCCTGGCCGTCACCGCTGTAGCCCTCGATCAGCCACACCGCCGTGGCGGTGCACCCTCCGACCTTTCCGAACGTCGGCATCCTCTTCTCCTCTCGGTTGGTCAGCCGGCGTATCCGGCTTCAATCAGGTCCATGGCGGCCTGCCTGCGGTCCCCGGCGATGGTCCGCGAGACGTTGAGCACGCTGCCGACGTCCTCCAGGGACACCAACTTGATGTGCGGCCTCTCGGGCCGCTCCCCGGCCGGCAGCGCGGACCAGGCGGCGAGGATCATCCGGGCGACCTTGCGCTCCGCCCGCTCCCGGATACCGAGCCGGGCCAGGTCCTCCGCCTCCAGGGCGGCGAGTTCGGCGCGCTCGACGGCGGCGCGGTGCTCCGCCGTCGAGCGCTCGGCCTCCGCCGTCGCCTTCTCGGCCTCCGCCGCGGCGCGGCCGTGCTCCTTGGCAATGCGGTTGGCCTCCGCCGCACGCAGCTTGTCTTCCGCCGCGCGCCGCTCCTTGTCCTCGGCCTCCGCCGTCGCAGCCGCCGTGCGCCTGCGGTCCTCCGCCGCGCTCCGCCGGGCGGCCTCCTCGCGGGCCTCCGCCTCGGCCTCCTCCGCCGTACGCTCGGCCAGTTCCTGCCGCTCGGCGGCGCGCTCCGCTGCCTCCGCGTCGCGCTCCGCCTGACGCCGCGTGGCCTCCGCCGACAGGCGGGCGGTGTGCGTCGCCGCCTCCGCGTCGGCCGCCGCCGTCGCCTCGGCCGTCTGCGCTTCGGCAAGGGCCGCCGCCCCCGCAGCACGCGACTTCGCCTCGACCGCGGTGGTCTCCGCCGTGATCCGGTGCTCCGCCCTGGTCTCCCCGGCAGCAATCTCCCGACGCCGAATGCGTGCGGCGGCCGCGCGCTCGTCAGCCTCCAGCTGCCGCTGCTCTTCACGGGCCTCGGCATCTGCCGCCCGCTGCCGCTCGGCGGCCGCGCGCTCGTCCTCGGCCGCCTTCTGCTCCTCAGGCAGCACCAGGGCCTGATCCACGGTCAGGCCGTAAGGCGCCATGGTGAAGGGGAGCAGTGCAGTCGCGCCGGCCTTCCTCTTCCAGCCGCGCCCGTGCTTGTGCTGGAGCCATGCCCGGTAGACGGTGCGGTCCTTCTCCATGGCCACCATCTGCGCGTATGAGGTGATCTCCCACAGCCGCATGCGTCGGTACAGGCACCAGGTGGGCCAGGGGGCGAGCACCCAGCGGTGCAGCGGCACCCTGTCCGAGGCTGCCTTCATCGACAGACGGTTGGTCCTGATGATCAGATGCCGGACGGCCTCAACCACCGCGACGAACAGCACGGGCATGACCGCGTGCATGGCAGCGCCGAGCGGGTCTTCTCGCGGCGACCGGCCGGAGTAGGCGTTGAAGACGATGGTTGCAAGGGTCAGGAGGTGGGCCAGGAGCCGCAGGACCGGCTTGGGCATCCGCCGCCAGACCAGGATCAGGTCCAGGGCGTACATGGCCACGATTCCGGCGTCGATGCCGACCGGGAAGACGTAGGAGAAGTCTCCGAATCCGCGGCGCATGGCAAGGTCGCGCAGGGCGGTGTACGAGCCGACGAACCCGATGCTGGCGACGACGGCGGCGCAGAGTCCGGCGGCGACGATCAGGGCGCGCATCGCCTTCGCGGACCAGGCGCGGGGGGCGACCGGAGCGGCTTCGGGCGTGACCGGAGCGGGCGGTGCGATGGGCGGAGCGGCCTCCGGCGCGACCGGCTCGGGGCGGTCGGTCGCCGGAGCGGGCGTCGGGGCGTGCTGGGCCGGGACCGTGCCCGACTCGATCGTGGTGGTCATCTGTCTCCCTCTGCTGGTGGTCGGCCGGGCGGGACCGGAGTCCCGCCCGGTGGTGCTGGTGTTGTTGCGGTAGCGCCCCCATGTTGCCCGGGGCGCCCTCCGGGTCTGAAAGCGGCTAGTGGTGGTGGGTTCGCGCGCGGATACGGTCGACTTCCCGTGCTGCGGCGAGCAGCTGTCCGGCCGTCGGCTGGACGTGCCGGCCGGAGCAGTCGTGCGCCCACGCCTGGTGGGTGTGACAGGCCGTCCGGTCGTCGGGGTGCATACCGGCGTCCTCGTCCGCGTCGTCTGCGGCCAGGGCCTGCGTCAGGTTGTCGGTCACGGATGCCTCCTCAGCGGCCGGACAGATGGGCGGCGATGTCGGCCACGAGGACGGCGGCGGCCTCCGAGGCGCGGCGGGCAGCCTCGGCGGCGGCCTCGGCGGCCAGCTTCGCGGCCTCGGCCTGCGTTGCGGCCTGCGCGGCCGCCGCCTGCAAGTTCTGCGTCATCGGGCACTCCCGAAGACAGCGAGACCGGCGGCCAGCAGACGGGCGGTCCAGGTACCGCACTCCACGCACCGATAGGTGCCCCGCGTGGCGTCCCGCTTCATGCGCCGACCGTGGCAGGTCGGGGAGGTGTGTCGCGCCATCTCAGCGACCGCCCTTCGAGCTGGTGTTGCCCACACCCGCGCCAGGGGTAGGCCTGGGGGGCTGCTTGATCCAGCCGCCGCGGGAGGCGCTGTAGGTGGTCTCGTGGCCCTGGAGGCGCGGGTCGGTGAGGTCGGGCTTGGGCTGGCGAAGTGTCATGATGGTCTCTCCATCTCTTGGGGTGGACGCCCGTCCCGGGGTGCTCGGTAGGTGGCCCGGGGCGGGTTTTTTCGTGCCTTTCAGCCCCTCTCGGAGAGGGGCCCTTCCGGGCGGCGAAGCCCAGTAGAAGAGGGGGTAGGCAGGACGGTAGGCGGGCGGTAGGAACGCGCTCTGACCTGCGGGTTCTACCGGCCTACCCCGCGACCGTCCGGGGGCCCTGAGGGGGCTCGGGGAGGGGCTCGGAGCGCACCAGATACAGGCCCGGGTAAGGGGTCTGGACGGGGTGCTGGACGGGAGCCTGAACAGGGGCCTGGACGGGGTGCTCGGCGGGGGTCTGCTGACCCCTCTCGGGGACCGTTGTGGGAGCCTCTGCGAGGCGGTCCCGGAGGTCCGCCAGGCGGACCCCGATCCGCACCCGCTCGCGCTTCTTCTTCAGGCCCTCGACGGGGTACCGGAGCTTGAACTCCACGACTGGTACATGCCAGTCGTCTTCGAACGCCGCGCGGAGCTCGGCCTGGTCCCATCCCTCGAACTCGGGGTGGGCCAGCAGATCGGCGAGGTGAACGCCCGTGTGGTCGTGGCGGGCGGCGACGTCCTGCACGATGGCCGCGACCTCTGCAAGGTCGAGCCACGTCCCGTCATCGTCGTCGGGAACCTGCTCGTCGGCGGGGGCGCCGGCTGCGGGGTCGTCATCCGGTGGCCCGGGGTCCTCCTCGCCCTGGCCCTCGACGATGTCGAGGGGCGGAGGGGTCGGGGAGAGCATCCAGGCGCCGACGGACCACACAACGAGGGCACCGGAGTAGATGAGCCCGCGCCACTGCCCGAGCTGCTGCACGTACGGCCACGCTGCGGCCGCGGCTGCGCCGCCCGCGCCGGACGCGAGCATCCCGGCGACGGCGGCGAGCATGAGCGTGTCGGTCAGCGGGCGGAGCACCGGCTGGACCGGGGGAGCCTTGACCTCCTCAGCCTCTTCCGCCTCGCCCTCCCCCTCGTCGGAGGGGGCACGGCGCTTGGCCGTGGCCCTCGCCTTCGCGGTGGCGGCCTTGTCGGCCTTGGCCTGTACGGAGCGGGTGGCCTCCGGATCGGTCCGCAGCAGCAGCCACGTGCCTCCGATCACCCTGCGGACGCAGCCGCAGGTCCACCGGCTCATGACCAGGGATCCGGTCCACCACGCACGCATCACCGGGCCGACCCCGCGCAGCACCGAGGCTGCGGACTCCCCCGTGGTCACAGTGCCCCCAGCCCTCGGGCCACCATGATCAGGACGTTGTTGACGATCAGGTACAGGCCTCCGACTGCGACGGCGGTCGACCCGAGCCCGATCCCGCCGAAAGCGGGGATCGAGAGCTTCTTCCAGTCGGGGACGTACGTGACGATCCCGAGGATCAGCGCCGCACCAGCGAGTCCGAAGTCACCGCCGGAGAGGGACTGTCCGACGCCGTCGAAAATGCTCGTGGGGACCTTGCCGAGACCCTGGACGGCCTGGGCGAGCGTGCCTCCGGCGGCGGTCCCGAGGGCACCGAAGACGGCTCCCATGTTGGCGGCCTTGTCGCGGGTGAGGGACACCCGCTTGGCACCGCGCAGCCCGAGGAAGAGGTAGATGCCGTCCGCCATCGCGATGGCGGGGACGCCGACCTGACCGAGGATGGGCCCCGCAGCGATCACGGTCTCGGTGGCAAGCTGCACGTTCATGAGGCCTTCCAGGAGGTGTAGAGGAGGCAGGAGAGGACGACACCGGCGAGCGGGATCCGCGCGACCCACCGGGCGGAGAGGGGCCAACGGCGGATCTGGGGGCGACGGTCGATGAAGAACCAGCAGGCGAGTGCGGCGCCGGCTGAGACGGCGAGCGGGGCGATCAGCCCCGGCCCCTTCCCGGCGTCGGCGTACAGGTCGGCCAGCAACGGGCTGGTGCCCTGCCCCCAGTAGGCGGCCACGATCGCGCCACCGATCGGACCGATGGGGCGGAAGACGCGGCAGCACTTCCACCCGGCGGCAGCGGCAACGACGGTGACGACCGTGGTCGACATAGGGACCGGGTCCGCAGCCACCCGTGCGAGCAGGTCCACGCCACCGCCGAACGTGGTCATCAGCGAGAGGCCGACCATCCCCGCCGAGAGGTTGAAGGCGGTGAACCGGATCCGGGGGTTCTTCGAGTACCAGCCGGGCTGCTTGGCCTTGGCCTGGGCCTCGGCCGGGGGCGCCTCGATGTAGTGGTGCTCGACGTACACGGACTCGCGGACGACGAGCGTCCCTCCGGCCGCCGGAGGGTCCGCCGGAGCGTCGTACCACTCGGCCGGCGGCTCGGTCGGCGGGGCGGGTGGGGCGGGGGGCGGGGGGTCTCCTCCCCCGGCCCGCGGCGGAATGATCACGGTCGGCTCGATCGGGCGGCGGCGCATTACAGACCCGCCTTCGCCACGGCCCAGTACAAGTTGAACACCGAGACGACGGCCAAGCCCAGGTCGCGTACCAGGCAGCCGACGCACACCCTCGGCGCCTCACGCTCCACCGGGGTCAACTCCTGCGGCTCCGGGAAGACCATCGTGGGGTCCACGGCCGTGCAGGTCGGCCCGCCCGACCGCTCCCGACGCACCGCCGGAGCGGGGGCCAGGTCCGCGTACTCCCACAACCGGTCCAACCAGTCCGCCGCCAGCGGGGTCCCCCCTTCTACGGCACTCACAGCTCGACCCCCAGGGCCCGCAGACCGGCCCGCACCCGCAGCTCATCCCCACCCAGGGCCAGCGCCTCCGGCGCCGCCTGGGCCGGCACGGCGAGCGCCGCGGTGCAGAACCCGGACGGCAGAACCGTCCGACTCCGGACCGCAGCGCAGCGCACACTGCGCCGCAGCCGCCACCTGTGCATTACCTCTGTCACCATCGCCACGTCGGCGTCCTCTCACAGCGGACCACCCGACAGCGGGCGCGGGGCTGGAACCCCGCGCTCCGCCGCCCGGCCGGTGTGTCCTCACCGGCCGGGCACCTGCGTTTGCAGGCGGGCATGAAACCTGGACCGAAGCGGCAGCCGCTTCGTTATTGCCTAGGCATTAACGAGAATGCCTGGGTGCCCGACTGTTGTCAATAACGCCTAGGCGATAAGGTGTGACCTGAATGGGAGGTGGAAGCGCATGACCAGTTCGGGAGATCTCTCCGACGAGCTGCGCCGGCGTATCGCGGCGGGGGAGTACGCAGTGGGTGCCAAGTTGCCCACGAATGCGCAGCTCGTGGCCGAGTACGGCGTTTCGAAGGCAACGGTGACCAAGGCGATTGGATCCCTGGCGGACGAGGGGCTGGTCTTCTCGTCAAAGCGCGCCGGCACCATCGTTCGCTCGACCAGCTCGGTTGCCTTGCCCCTGAGCAGGTACGGGCAGGTGCTGGCGCCAGGCGGGCCCGCGGGCCCGTGGGAATCCGCCACGGCAGCTCTCGGGCTTGACGGACACATGCAGTTCGTCTCCGTGGAGCGCGTCCACGCGGACGCTGGTCTGGCGGGGCTTCTAGGACTCATCGAAGGTGACGAGCTCGTCTACCGCGTACGCCAGGCCGTCATCCTGCCGTCCGATGTTGTCCAGCTTCAGCATGCTTGGTATCCGGCGCCGATCGCCGAGGCTGCGGGGCTCGACAGAGATGGCAAGGTCGACGGCGGGGTCTACGGAGCCCTCACCCATGCTGGGCACAAGCCTGCCCGTGCCAGTGAGACCGTCGAAGCCCGCCCGCCTACAGAGGATGAAGCTGCTCAGTTGCGGATCGGCGGCCGCGTGTGGGTGATCGCCCTGGAGCGCCTCACCCACGACACCCAGGGCCGGGCCTTGGAGGTTCTGCGCGCAGTTGCCCCCGCTGACCGGCTGAAGTTCACCTATGACAATTTGCCCCTGTCTGGCACCTGATAGGTGCTTGTCGTGCCGCAACTCGCCGACGCCGATACGGAGGGCGCACTGTAGCCAGGGTGTATCTTTTTCGAAGATCAGGCACCGGAGGTGGATCTGATGATCGATCAAGCACGCCTTTCAGTGGTGGAGGATCTGCTCCACGAGGCGGTCTGGCTGCCAGCCGTTGAGGAACGGGGCGCGTTGCGCCGCGCTGCTGGTCTGACTCAGCAGCAGGTGGCGACGGCTGTTGGCGTAGGACGCGTCCAGGTCGCTCGTTGGGAGACTGGCGTCGCAGAGCCACGCGGTGTCCGGCGGAAGGCTTACAGCCATCTCCTCAAGAGCCTGGTCCATCGCCCTACCACTCCGACAAGTTCATAAAACTGCTGAGGCCGCCCCTGCGCCAACAGGAACGGCCTCGTACAGCAACCGACTCGCTACCTTTCCAGAGCCCGAGTCGTGTCCGGTGAGGTGACCTCGCCGGGGTGATGCCCGTGGGCCCAAGGGCCCTCGTGGTCACCAGTACCCCAGAATACGTGGCCCGTCACACAGGGGCCACCACTCCAGGGGCCCGGTCTGGTCACATTCGCTGTCCGCGACTCCCCGATCACGGGGAGACCTTCCGTGCATGACCTGCACGTTTACTCGTCCACGACCACTGCGCCGTGGCGGCGACTCACAGGCAGCAAGATCGCTGTTCTGGTCGCAGCGCCATTCCTTGCAGAGCTCCAGGTGGTCTTCGCGACCGAGGATGTCAGGTGAGCCTGTACCCGGAGGTGCGGCGAGGAGGGAACCTGCCCTTCGGCCAGTCGTGCAACCGGTGGATGTGTGACCCCCGGTACTCCACGAACGTGCGAACTCTCTACGGGATCTTGGTCTCGTATGCGGACACCCACACTCGGAACACCCGGCGAGGGCGGCCGTACCGGCCGGAGCTCGCCCGTCAGCTGGGCTGCTCCCTGTCCACCTTGGACCGCACCCTCTTCGAGGGGGAGGTCGCCGGCATGTGGACCATCCATGAGAGGCCGAGCCCTGACAATCCGAAGCTGCACGACGCCAACGTCTATGAGCTGCACGACGCCCCTCTGATGTACGCGGGCCATGGTGAATGGGTCGACCCGCTACCTCCAGGTGCCATCGCGGCCGACGTTGCGAAGGCGCGCATCGAGGAGCGGCGAGCAGCGAAGCGGGCTGCTGGCCACGTCCGCAAGGGCGGCGTGACCAAGGGGGTCAGCACGAAGAAACTGCACGCCCAGCGGGATGCCGAACAGGAGCCGGGCAACTCCTCAGGATCGGGTGCTGAGGAATCTCAGGATTCCGTAGGTGGCAGCACCGGTGCTGCCACCTACAGCAGCACCGGTGCTGCCACGGTGGCAGCACCGGTGCTGCCCAATGTCTATAGCCCTGTCCATAGCCCCTCTCCAGAACCCAAGAATCCCGGTGGTGACGGCCGTAGGCCTTCTTCCGGTGGTGGCGCGCGAGAGGGCGGGGGCGGCTTCGCCGCGTCCTCCGACGCTGCCGCGCCGAACCGGGGTTCGCGGTCGGGGAAGGACGACAAGCCCGGGGCGCGGATGTCGCGTGAGCAAGCCGCCGCGGTGGCCCGGGTGGAGGCTTCCTGGCCCGAGGCCCTGGTCGCGCTGCTGCCGAAGTATCGGCCGGCGGTGCTGCGGGACGCGATCCTGGCCGCGCTGGACGGCGGGCGGACCGCGGAGCAGCTGGCGGCGCGGGTGGAGCGCCGGTGGTGGGCGCACGGCTACCGGGAGGCTCTGGCCGAGGGCGGGCCGGGCATCGGCTCCCCGGTCGGGGTCGCGGTGGGCCTGGTGCGTCCGTCGACGGACTGCCCGGACCCGATGTGCGAGGACGGGGTGACGATCGACCGTGACACGGCGTGCCCGGCGTGCGAGCAGCGGCGGGCGGACCGGAAGGCCGACCGGCGTCAGGGCCTGGTGCCCGGTCCGCGGGAGGCCGGCCCGGCGCCGGTGTGGTGGGACTGCCAGGGCGAGGACTGCGACGCGACCGGGCACGGACCGAGGCCGGAGGACGGCCTGTGCTGGAAGTGCCACGCGGAGGTCGAGGCCGGGCAGATCGAGCGGGCGACGGCGGGCCTGCGGGCCGCGGCCGAGGCCGAGTACGCCGCGCAGGCGGAGCGGGCCAGGGTGGCCGCAAAGTGGGCGCAGATGCTGGACGACGCGTACACCGAGCACACCGAGCGGGAAGTGGCCCGAGACGCTGCCGTACGGGCCCGGCGGACGGCCGAGGCGGAGGAGACCCGCCGGCTGCGCGAGCAGCTGGCCCGGGAGTACCCGGAGTTGGCCGCCTACGCCCAGCAGTCGCAGGACCGGCCCGCCACAGCCCCGTTCTAGCCGCTACGCGGCCCGCTGAGCGCCCCGGAAGCGGAAGTTGCCCCCAAGGTCGGGGTGATCTCCGCGAGGCGCTCAGGGGGGCGTGTGGGGCTTGCGGTTGGGGCATGGGTCATTCAGTGGCCCACCGGCCGGTATGTAGCCAATTCATGACTGATGGGAGATGCCCATATGCCCAGTGCAGAAGCCCTGCTGCAGCTCACGGTTGCTGCCCTGATGTACGCCACGGGAGAGACGCAGGCCGACCTCGGCGCGGGGCTGAAGCTGAGTCAGGGCAGGTGTCCAGGAAGCAGTCCGTCGCCGGCAGGGCTCTGCGTGGTCCCTGGCTGACCTCGACCGCCTGTCGGCTCACTACGGCATTGCCGAAGCCGACCTGCTGTGCGGGGTCGACCATGCGGTTTCGCGCCTGCCCGCGAGCCGCCGGGCGGCGTCAGTCGGAGGCGTCCAGACCACCATCACCTCATAGGGGGCAAGCGCGACTCGATGCGATGCGGGAGCCAGCTTCTCCGGTCACCGCGCGGGCCGTTGAGCGCCTACCGGACCGCCCCGGGCGTTCCTGGAGAAGGGAGGGTGGTGTGCGCTCGGCGGGCCGGGTGGGGGGATTCCTGTTGTTGACGGCGTCTTCGCGGTGCCGCCGGTTTGGCCGGTAGCGGGAGGTGCTGCTCGGTCGTTGGAGGGGTCATGACTCTGCAGGAGGCGAGCGGTCCCGTGGTCCTGTCCGTTCGCTACACCCCACCCGACGCTGCGGAATGCGACAGCGTGCACATCGAGCTGCACGCCGAACCCGGATCCCGCGTTCGTGTCCAGCTGGCGCAGCAACGCAACGCCGATACCGCCGACAGGACCGGACCGGTGACTGCTGGGCCCGAGTCTGAGACCAAGCTGTTTCTGCTGCGGGAGGCGTGCGAGATGGGGATCATTCCTCTGAGTTACGACGCTGCCCGTCACCGCAAGAGCAGGGGTCGGAAGCAAGGCCGGCCCTTTCCCGCGGGCATCGTGCGTGAGGGCGGCACCTATTTCACGGCCCGGGAGCTGCGCGACTGGTACGAAGCCGAGAAGAACTTCACCGCGCCCCCACCGTCTGCGGCAAGGCCGGTTGCGTAGCAGGGGTGCTGCTCGCTGATGCCTGAGCGGCGGGGCAGCCACTGGGCGGCAAAGCCGGCTGCCGCGGAAGTGTGAGCCGTCGGTGAGGAAGCCGGTGGGTGAGTGGTGAGGTTGACCCCGCGAGTGGTCAATCACCGTCCGGATCCGGCGCCAGCGGAACCTGTTCGTCCTGGCGCTCGGCGCCGTTTTCATGCTCGGCGCGGCCGCGCTGGTGCGGTGGGCGCCGGGCTGGGCCGATCCCGCGCAGGTCGCCCTCGGGACGGGCGGCCTGTACACGACGGCTGCGGTGATGCTGCTCCGGCGCCGGTGACTGGCGGTTCTGTAGTCACCGCTTCAGTCCCCGGCCCTGGTCAGCGCGTTGTCCGGACCGGCCGGGCAGCTGCCAGGCTGGTCCGGCTGTCGGGGGAGTGTGAGTGTCGTCGGTGAGGAAGCCGGTGGGTGAGTGGTGAGGTTGACCCTGCGAGTGGTCACTCACCGTCCGGGGTATTGCCGGGGCCCAGGGTCCGTCGCGCTCGGCTGCGGTGCTCGCGGTCGCTGTGCTCGGCGGGGGAGGAGCCGGGCGCCTCGGATCCCTCGGCGGCAAGTCGGGCCCGGCGCACGGCTGAGGGCATGGGCGCGGGAGCAGAGGGGCGGGGGCCGGTGCCCAGCGGGCGGCGTTCGTCCATCTGCCCAGTGTCGCGGAACAGCCGGCTGGTTCACCGGCGGGGCTGCGCTGCGATCGTGCGGCGATCGGGGCAGGGGCTGGGGGCCGGCCGTGTTGCTCTCGACTCGTGGACCGCCTGGACCGCCCGGGTGGGTGGCTGTGTCGCACATGGGGGGAACCATGGGGGGACGTTGGCGGGGGAAGCGTAGGGGGATGTTGGAGGGGGAGAGAAGGGGGGAAGCGGAATTGGAGTGAGGGTGCGATGTGCGCTGGTCAGGTGACCTTTGGCGGGTGGTGAGTAGGCGGACTTTCCCCTGAGGCCGCGGGTGAGGAGAGAGAGGTGGGGGTGGGCGGGGAAGGGGAATGGGTGCGTGGGCTTCGGTCCTGGATCAGGGGGGTGGTCGGGTGGGGAGCAGGACGTCGGCAGGATGGTTGGCGGCTGCAGGTGGTGGTGCTGCTGGCGAAGTTGAGAGCGGGTCGGGTTGAAGCAGTGACTCGGGTGACGGCGGGCTGGCGATGCCGGGGCAGGGACCAGAGCGGGAGCCGGGAAGTGAAATGAATGCGGCCGACGCCCAATTCCGCCGTTGGCGGGTGGCAAGGGCGCCGGCCTACCGAAGAACACACGCGAGAGAACCCGGTGCATCATCGGGGCGAGCATAGCGTCAAGGGCGGTGGATGCGCACGTACGGCGCTCCTTGGATGCGGTAGCATTTTTCTGCCTGTGGAGCCGTCCTGGCGGTCCCGCACGTCGTGGTGCGCGCCGACGCGCCTCATTCTCTGGAGGAGCAGGTTCCATGATCCGTGCAGGACGAACCGCCGTGGGCCGACGAGAGCTTGCCGAAGCCCTTGGCATGACGTGGCCGACATTCCGTCGGCTCAAGCCGCACGACGCGCAGGATTTCCCTTCACCGGTCAGCTCCGAGGGTGCTCTGGTGCTGCTGTGGGACTTGGAGCAGGTCGAGGCCTACCGCAGCGGCCAGCCGCAGCCGGCCCTCCCGGCCGGGGATGACGACGCGGACCTGCTCGACCGCCGCGAGGCGGCCTTCGTGCTGGATGTGAAGCCGCGCAGCATCGACAGCTACAAGACCGACGCCAGCCTCGCCGACCACGTCGTGGTGGTGGCTGGAGTCGAGCACTGGCCCCGCAGCGTGCTGCGCGCCTACGGCGCCGCCCGGGGCACCATGGCCGCGCCCAGCGGCCGGCCGACCGGGTCGGGCGACATGGTCCCCCGGGACCTTCTTCCCGGACTCATCGCTGAACTTCTCGACGCCGACCCCGCGGTGACGGCTGCTCACGCCGTCGATGCCCTCGGCATCGCCACGCCCACCGCGCAGAAACACCTCCAGCAGGAGCGGGCCACCCGCATCGCCGCACGGATGCGCACCGAGGGCATCGACGCCGAAGAGGCCGCAGACCGGCTGGGCTACCCCCCGGCAGTCCGCCGGATCGCCGTAAGGGCCGCCCAGGGGCTCTACGACAACCACTGACACACAACCCCACCCGAGGGGGCCGGGCCGCCAGGCTGGGACCCCCTCAAGGCATTTCTCGGCCCGGTGGGGGGCGGGCGTTGCGGGTCCGGTGCCGGTGGGGTGGACGGCTCCGCTGCGCTGCGCCGTCCACCCCACCCCGTGGTGGTGGCGGGGCAGGCCCCGCGGAAGGCGTGCCGGACTCCGCTGCGCTGCGTCCGGAACGAGCGCTGCGCGCTCTCACGCCTCCCGCGGGGCCTGCCCCGCCACCACCACGGGGCCGCGTGCCGCACTCCGCTGCGCTACGTCACTCCGCTGCGCTGCGTAGAGCGCCCGGCCGGCTCCGCTTCGCTCCACCAGCCGTGCACTCTCTGGCGGCACGCGCTGCGGGGTGGGGGGGGGGACAGGGAATGCGGGGGCACGCGCTCCGCGCGCACTATGCCCCCGCATTCCCTGTCCCCCACCCCACCCCTTGCCCTCCGCGCTGCGCGCTACGGGGCCGGCCGGCACCGGACCCGCAATGCCCGCCCCCCACCGGGCCCTAACCGCATCTGACCTGGGAATACATCACTCTTTCGGGTCGGCCGGAGAGGCTGTTTCCGCCCTCGGTGAGCCTAGATTCCGATAGAATTCTCTTGTTGGTGAGGGAGCGGCAAGCCCACCAGCCGAAGAACCCCCATCCCCGTCCAAGGGAGAACCATGCCCACCACCAAAGCCGTTGAGCCCTTCGCCCTGGTGATCCAGCCCGACGGTTGGTTCGAACTCGCCGACTGGAGCCCCACCACGACGGCCGCCGCCGCCCTCGGCTGCGACCTGGCCCACCCCGTCGCCCTCACCCGAGAGATCACGCTCTGGGTCGACCAGGAAGCCCTGGTTCACAGCCTGCCGGTCAACGTTCCGGTCATTCCCGTCCTGCGGTCGCTCGGCGCCGTGCGGAACCCCTACTTCGGACCGGTCCTGCTCACCGGCCCCACCGACCACCTCGCCGCATGCGGCGCCAACGGCCTGACACAGGACCAGGCCCTCACGCTCATCGAGCAGTACCTCACCCGGACCGCCGTCAAGATCCCCCAGCAGCGCCAGCGCACCCGCTGAGAACCGCCAGAAGGGCGAGCAGCGGATCCCCCGGCTTGATGCCCTTTCTGTGGGGGCCGGGAGTGGCACCCGGCCCCACAGGCCCACCGCAGAACACCGACGAGAGGCACTCCCATGATCAACTTCCCGTCTCACGACCTTCCCGCCGCGCGTGAGCTCGCCCGCCGCTCCATGACGCTCCTGCGCTCCCTGGCCTGCGCCGCCGGTGAGGGGATGCACCACCTCACGGTCGTCATGCCCACCAAGGAAGAGAACGGCCGTATCGGATGCGTTGAGGCCCAGTGCCTCATCGACGGGCCCGTGTTCAACGAGGACGACGAGAACGATCCGGTGACGGTGATTGCGCTTCTTCTGGCCGCCACGACGACGGGAACCAGCGCCATGCTCGCCGCGCGCTCCCTGGATGCCGACGGCGGGGTGAGGTTCATGTCCTGGATGGTCAGGGACCTCACCGCCCACCCGGCCACGGCCGAGCAGAGCCACGTCGCTTACTGCGTGTCCGAGGACATCGACCTGTGTGACCCGGTCCCCCCGGCGATCACCTTCGTGGACGCCCCCGCCTTGGCCTGACCTGCTCTGGTCGGCCGCCGGACCACCCGGCGGCCGGCCGTTCGAGCCCACACCCCACCCCACACCAGCCGGGCGGCCATATCGGCCTGCCCAGAGGAGCAGCACCATGACCCACAACGACAGCACCCCGAGCGGATATCGGATCGGCGAGGCCGACCACGAATGCCGGTGGGCGGTGCTCGCCGAGGACGGCCAGCGGATCGGCCGCGTCTTCCGCTGGCACGGAGGATGGTTCGCCCTGCCCACCGGAGCGAGCGAGGCGACCCGCCAGGGAGACGGCGGCGACGGCAGCGCCGCCGCCGCCCGGTACCTCCTCGCCGAGTACCGGGCCGGGCGCATCACCTCCCAGCCTGACACCCCGAGCCAGCCCCAGGCCCAGGCAGACGCTGTGCCGCTCCTGCACCCGCGCATGCGCGACACCGACCGCAACCAGGGCGCGGCCCGTAAGGCGGTGGCGGGCCTCGACGCCTACAGGTGGGAGCCCCTCGCCGGGTACCCCGGAGCCGACAACCCCTGGGCCGTCCGCTGCCAACTGTGCGGCTGGGAGGGCAACCGCTACTGGTCACACCTGCGCGGCCGCAACGGCAACCCGCCCTCCCCGTACCGGCACCACGGGTGCATCGACGCCGACAAGGTCCGCGCCGTGCTCCCCGCCTACACCCACGCCCCGCAGAACTGACCGCAGCACCCCGGCGGCGGGGGAGTGGCACCCCCGCCGCGTCCGCAGAACACTGACAAGGAGAACCCTCCGTGGCACACGAAATCGAGCAGTTCAGCGACGGTACCGCCGCGTTCGTCAGCGCCCGCCAGGACGCCTGGCACCGCCTGGGGACCGTCACCACCAGCGCCCTGACCGCTCAGGAAGCCATGAAGCTCGCCGCCCTGGACAACTGGAACGTCCGTCTCGTCGGCCTGAACGCGACGGAGCTGACGCCCGATGGGGTGGCCACGCTCGATGTCCCCAGCCACCGGGCGACCGTGCGCACCCACCCCAAGACCGGGCACCCCGAAACCCTGGGCGTCGTCGGTACCGACTACGTACCGGTGCAGAACGAGGAACACGCCGAGTTCCTGAACTACCTCGTAGACGAGTCCGGAGCGCATTTCGAGACCGCCGGATCCCTCCGGGACGGCCGACAGGTCTTCTTGACCATGAAGCTCCCCCAGACGATGACCATCGGCCAGAGCGACAACGTGGATCTGTACATCGCGGCTTTCAACAGTCATGACGGATCCAGCGCATTCCGGATCGTCGTCACGCCCGTGCGGGTCGTATGCGCCAACACCCTTCGGGCGGGCCTCAGCGCGGCAAAGAGCAAGTACACCGTCCGTCACACCTCTGGGGCGCGTGCCCGCATTGCGCAGGCCCGCCAGGCCTTGGGGTTGACGTTCAAGTACGCCGAAGAGTTCGAGAAGGCCGCCCAGCGCATGATCGAGGCGGAGATGACCACCCCGATGCTCCGAACGGTGGTCGAGCAGCTGTGGCCGGTCAGCAGCGCCGACAGCGACAGGAAGAAGACCAACCAGCGCAGCCGCTGGAACACGATCCGCAACCTGTTCGAGGAGGCCGACACCCAGGCTGGCATCAGGGGCACAGCGTGGGCGGGTTACAACGCGATCACCGAGTACGCGAACCACATCGCTCCCGCGCGCGGCACCAGCCCCGACCTGAAGCACGCTGCCCGCGCCGAGCGCGTCATCTCCGGCACCGCCGATGACGTCATGGAACGCGCCTTCAGCCTCATGGCGGTCTAACCACCGCTCCGCCAGCACGACCCAAGGGGGGCGGGAGAACCCTCCCGCCCCCTTCCACCCAGACCGGAGGCACCATGAGGACCCACAGCACGGCCCAGCTCATCGGCGGCCGCTCCCACCAGTGCGACGCGACCGCCACCTACAGCCACGAGGGCCGCCGCGCCTACGTCTTGCTGGATGGGATCGGCAGTGACGAGGACATTCAGAGGTGGACGCGCACCGCCGCGCGCCGACTTGCCCGTGCCGCCGCCATCAAGGGGGCCTTGGAGGGCTTGCAGCAGATCCACGCCGGAAGGGCCGCTGAGGCCGCCGAAGAGGGCTGGTACGGCCAGTACATGCCCAAGGCGGTCGGCGTCGTCGCGGTCGCCGAGCCCGGCAAGCCGCTCCACATCGCGTGGTGCGGCGACGCCCGCGCCTACCTCCTTCCGGCGCCCACCAGCCCGGTACGGCGACTGACGACCGATCACAACATGAGGCAGGTGCTCATCGACATGGAGCTGGAGCCGGGGCCCTACGCCCGCAACCGGGTGACCTCCTACCTGGGAGACACCACCCCGAGCGCCCCTCTCGGCTCGGTCACGGTCCCCGCCATCGGCAGGCTGGTTCTGGCCAGTGACGGAGCGTACGAACCGCTGGAAGACGCAGGCATCGAGATCAGCGACTACCTGACCGGACGACCCCAGAAGGCCGCCCGAACCTTCGTGGAAGCTGCGATTTCCCACGGCGGCGAGCGAGCCGACAACGCCACCGCCCTGGTAGCGGATCTCGGCTAGCTCCCCCGGGAGTTGGGGCCCCCGGCCCGCTCTCCTACCGCCTGCCCGCGAAGCGGGCCGGTCCTGGAGGCGGAGCCGGAAGGACCCCGGGACGGGGGAGCGAAGCGGACCCGTCCCAACGGGCCGAAGGCCCGCACCCCGTGAAACGGGGTCACCAAGGCCCGCGAAGCGGGCCGTTCCGGAGCGAAGCGCAGGAACCCCGGCCCGAAGGGCCGGCCGTGGCTCGGCGAAGCCGAGCCCGCCAGCGCAGCGAGGCGGTTCACTTCTCCAGCGCG